>NVVM01000031.1 GCA_002402225.1 Alphaproteobacteria bacterium | reverse complement strand
CCAAGAGATAAAACCGGGTATGGCCCGTAAATTGTTCGATAAGTTAAAGAAAACCAAGGCGAGACGCGCCGAGGAGGCCAAATAATGTGTGGTATTGTCGGGGTGCTGGGGGATCACGAAGTGGCTCCTATACTGGTCGAGGCGCTAAAACGGCTGGAATATCGCGGCTATGATTCAGCGGGTATTGCGACATTATATGATGGGCAGAAAATTGACCGCCGCCGGGCAGAGGGTAAATTGGTCAATCTTGGAAAAGTTTTAAAAGAAAATTCTTTGGCCGGCATGATCGGTATCGGACATACCCGCTGGGCAACGCACGGCGCGCCAACAGTGGGAAATGCCCACCCCCATACAACAGAAAAAGTTGCCGTTGTCCATAATGGCATCATTGAAAATTTTCGGGAATTGCGCCTGGAACTCAGTCAAAAAGGGCATATTCTGGAAACGGAAACCGATACTGAGGTTATTGTGCATCTGATTACGGATTTTCTGGATCAGGGCTTTGCGCCAAGAGAGGCCGCAGCAGAATCCTTGAAACATTTGCGCGGCGCTTTTGGTATTGCTGTTTTTTTTGAAGATGATAACGGCCTTATGATTGGCGCACGAAGAGGCAGCCCCCTTGCCGTTGGCCACGGCGAAGGCGAGATGTATCTGGGATCAGACGCGATCGCCCTTTCACACCTCACCAACAGGGTGAGTTATCTTGAGGATGGTGACCGGGTGGAATTAACCCATACTTCTGTGACAATATTCGATGACAATGATCAGATCGTCGAACGGGAAATCCATATTTCGACAGCGGCCGCAGGGGCGGCAGATAAAGGCAATTATAATCATTTCATGATGAAGGAGATTCATGAGCAGCCGACAGTGGTGGGTCAAACTCTTGGCACCATGATTGATCCCATTCAAGGACATGTGAATTTACCGGATTTGCCATTTGATCTATCCGCTATTGACCGCGTGACCATCATTGCTTGCGGCACGTCATTTTATGCGGGGCAGGTGGCGAAATATTGGATGGAGCAGATGGCGCGGATTAATGTGGAAGTGGATGTGGCCTCTGAATTTCGTTATCGGGAAGCGGTCATGCCCAAGGATGGTCTGGCGATTTTTATATCCCAATCCGGTGAGACCGCCGATACATTGGCGGCCTTAAAATATGCAAAATCACAAGGTCAGCATATCTTAAGCATATTGAATGTGCCGCAAAGTTCCATGGAACGGGAGTCCGATGTGGTTCTTCTGACCCATGCCGGGCCTGAAATCGGGGTGGCGTCAACGAAGGCTTTCACCTGTCAGTTGGCGGTATTGGCTTGTTTTTCCATCGCCTTGGCCAAAGCACGGGGCAAAATTGATGATGCAGAAGAAGCCCGTTTATGTATCGCCCTGACAGAGGCACCGGCCCGAATGGCGGATGTTCTGAACCATGAAGAGGCCATCAAGGCGTTGGCATTGGAGGTGGCAAAGGCCCAGGATGTCATTTATCTGGCGCGGGGGCTTGAATATCCTATCGCCATGGAAGGCGCGCTAAAGCTTAAGGAAATATCCTATATTCACGCCGAAGGCTATGCGGCCGGTGAAATGAAACATGGCCCCATTGCCCTCATTGATGAAAATGTGCCGATCATTGTCATTGCGCCCAGCGGGCGGCTCTATGAAAAAACCGTCTCCAACATGCAGGAAGTGATCGCCCGTAAAGGAAAAGTGGTCTTTATCACGGATGAAAAGGGCGCGAAAGAAGATGGTCAGGACGCTTTGGCAGTGATTGCGCTGCCGATGCTGGATGAATTTGTCACGCCGCTGCTCTATGCCATTCCCATTCAGCTTTTGGCCTATTATGTGGCCGTTGCCAAGGGGACGGATGTGGATCAGCCTAGAAATCTTGCAAAATCGGTGACCGTAGAATAATAGGTTCTAACCGTTTTTCTTTTTAGGTCACTTGTCATCTTTTTTGTTGAAAGAAATCAGTTGCTTGGCGGCGTTCTTGTCAATTTTCTTAATGGCGCTGATGGTATAGCGATTACCATCTATGAACAGCGCATTGCCGCCGTAGGGGCAGAAGCGATTATCAGATTTTGAATAGACCGCAATTTGATGCGCAAATTTTAATTCATGAGACCGCAGGCCAAGCTTGACAAAATAAGGCCGGTTTTTGGTTGGCGCGTAGAGGATCATACGCTGATTATCCAGCAGGGCCCAATTCCCAATAGTACGGGAAAAAATACAGTCTCGCCCCTTATTTAAATCCGCAATGAAATTTTTATATTCTTCTTCTTTTAAGGGTTTTAGCCTGTTTTCCTCAGCGATCGCCGAAGCCGCTGCGGCCAGTAAAACAAACCCCAGAAAATAGCTTATCACATGTATTTTCATAACAACCTCACCTGTTATTGACAATGATAAAACTATACGGCCAATGACCTGAACAGGTCATGAATGAATTAATGAAACGCCGGATATGTAAATATGGCAATAGGTGATTAAGGCATAAACAAGCAGCGTACCAACAGCAGCCTTAATATCTGTAAAAATCGGGCTGGGGTCTGGTTTTTGCCACGGGCCATCCCGCCGGTTTAGAAAATACATGGCCAGTAAAGCCCATMSAATCAGACTGGAAAAAAGAACAAGAGAGCGGCTGTCTCCGTTCGAGAGAAGATGCGCCCCGGCCCATAGGAGGATCGATGTGAGCTGAGGATGCCGAATGAAGCGCTTGATATTGCCGAATGATAAAAATAAAAACAACATGGGCAGCATGAGAATTTTTGTGACGGCTGGGCCCCATTCCGGCGGGGTGTAAATAAAACCTGGCTCGCTTGATCGCCATCCATAGACAATGATGGCAATGGACAGGACGGCAAGAATCGAAAAAATCCCCTTGAACGGTTTTTCACCGATTTTCTGAGTAATGCTTTGCCTGCAGTTCGCGCAAATCATAGGATACAAATGAAGCGAACAAAATAGTAATATTCCCATGTAAAGATATATACTCATCTTAACCCTCCTTTTATGTCATAATTATTTTAATCCAAGAACATCCTTACCCTGTATAAAATTGATATCTACAGGAATATTGGCGGCTTTCAAGCGATCAAGATCGGCTTTTAATGTTTCGCTCATGATGCCTCTTGTTGCCATAAGCTGGACGGCGCGCTCATAATCGCCGTCACCCTGTATGGTCAGCAGCAGATTGCCAAGGCTGTTCATGGCCAAATCAAACTTTTCCTGATCCACCCTATAATATCCGGCCTCATTTTTGGCAAAGGCACCCATTTCGAGGAAATAATTAAAACGTACCATATTGGCCTTACCATGGGCGGAAGAGGCCCCGAAACGGCTGGAGCGGAATATGCCTGCCACAAAAGTGACGTAATAATCCATAATTTCGCCTTCGGTTATATCCCCCTTTTCATAGAGCTTCTTAATCATATAGAGGCCAAGAATATCCGCCTTGCCTTCTTCAAAAGGAGAAGCGGCATCTTTAAGGGCAAGGCGCACCGGCCCTTTGCCGGTTATGGTTTCTTTGATGCCAAGCCCGTGCGAAACCTCATGAAACATGGTGTTTGAGAAAAAAGCATTGAACGTCACATGCCGGCGTTGTTCCGGCGCGATCAAGACATCCGTGATCGGCAGCAGAATTTTATCAAATTTCGCCCGCATGGCATTCTTTAATTGCAGTCTGCGGGTGCCCTTTTTAAGCTGAACTTCCTCATCATTGGGCAGGTTTATGGCAATGGTCTTGGCGCCGGCATTGGAATGACCCGCGTAATAAATAACATCATAGGCATTCAGGTCGGAATCAGTTCCCGGCATTTCAGCCTTATAAACATCATCTACGGGCAGYCCTYTYTGTAATTCYGGCAAAACTTCTTTAAATCTTGCCAGTTTTTCGCTCCAGACGGGGTCCTTGATCAAAACATAGGATTCATAGGCGGTCCGGTAGCCATACAGAAGATCCTCATAGGTTTCTATGGCCCCAATGACAAGCTCTACAGGATTGGTTTTCATATCCATCCAGGCAAAATCGCTGGCCTGATAGTCATCGGAAATGATGGCATCGGCGCGCAGGGTCAGATAATTTTTAAAGGCCATATCATCGGCATAATTTGAGGCCTGCCTCAAGAGATCGGCCGCCTTGCTCAATTCTTCTTTGTAAAGCACGTGATAGGGGATAACGATCAATTGACCGCGCTCGTCGCGGCGAAGAACCGAATAAAGCCCGACTTTATCTTTATGGTCAAAATCCTCAAATTCCTGTTTGGTCATATCCGCAGGATAAAAATTGGCCCCCAAAGGCTTTTCTGGAATATTTTTCAAGAAGGGCTTGTCGCCGTCCAGCCGGTCCCATGGGCCATAGTTTTTTTGTATAAAACCAAGGGCTTTTTCATCGGAAACAGAGGATAACAGCCTTTCTTTATCACCATAAGCCTGCTGCCAAAATAGATCATCCATGATGACTGAGGCATCAATCAACAGGCTGATCATCCGTTTCTGATTATCGCTTAAGTGGCTCAAATCTGATGTCAGCGTATAATCGGTATAAATATCCGCTCTTTTCTCGGCGGCTTCAGAAACCCATATATTTTCGTCAACTGCGGCTTCTTTTTCTATCTTGTCACAGCCGCTGAGGGCCATAAGCGTGGTTGCTGAAACGGCGGTTAATAATATTTTTAGAGTGTTTTTCATCTTATATCCCCGGATTGTTATGATTGTTTTTTCCAAACAGGAGTGTCGCAGAAAAAAACCAAGAGATCAAAGAGATATTGATGGCTTGAACAAATTTAATTAAGGATAAATTCTATGGATTTTTAGGGGCGTTATCCGGCTGATTATTTTTGCCATTTTTGTGTTTTTAAAGTGTCAGTTTCTTTTGCGTCCACCCAATGGGCACCGCTTAAGGTTTCTTCTTTCTTCCAGAAGGGCGCGTCGGTTTTTAACCAGTCCATGATAAAACTGGCGGCTTCAAAGGCGGCTTCCCGATGGGCAGAAAGGGTGATAACCAGAACAATTTGATCGCCGGGGAATAGTTGACCATAGCGGTGGATAACAGTGCCGCCCAGCAGAGGCCAGCGTTCCTCCGCTGTTTTGCAGATTGTCTCAAGCTGTTTTTCGGCCATGCCGGGGAAATGTTCCAAGGTCATTTTCTGAACTTTATGTGATCCGTGAAAATCCCGAACAAGACCTGTGAAAGTCACGATGCCGCCAATATCTGTTCGCTTGCCGATGAGGCCGGCTATTTCTGCGGCAATATCAAAATCATGTTCCTGAACAAGAATTTTCATCATGAATTTATCCCCCTGTCATGGGCGGAAAAAAGGCAATCTCGTCTTGTTCGGAAATCACATGGTCAAAATTGACATAGAGCTGGTTAACGGCAACCCGAATATTATCCTCATTTTCAAAGGCGGACTGATAGCCTTTCCCCTTGGCGCGTAAATGGCTCATCAATTCGCCGACATTCGAAATATTGTCAGGTAACGACATCTGTTCAGAAGAACAGCCAATATTTTCTCTGACATGGGCAAAATATAACAGGTTCATATCTTATTCCATCATATGACGCAGGCCGACTTTTAAATAATCATAGCCGGTATAGAGGGTCAGAATGGCCGCAACCCACAAGCAGATGTTGCCGATTAATACGGCATTGATAATGTCTGGCGATGCTTCGCCGACAAGCAGAAATCCAAGGGCAATAATCTGAAGCGTGGTTTTCCATTTGGCAAGATATGATACAGGAACGCTGACCTTTAAATCAGCAAGAAATTCCCTGAGGCCTGATACGGCAAATTCCCGGCATAAAATAACCACGGCGGCGATAACGGCGAGGCCCTCTATTCTGTGAAAGGCGACCATCATAAGCAATGCGGCGGCGATTAACAGCTTGTCGGCAATGGGGTCCATAAATTTTCCCAATGCCGAGGTTAAATTATATTTACGGGCAATATAACCGTCCAAAAAGTCCGTAATGCCAGCGGCCGTGAAAATAGCAAAGCCAATCCAGTAGGCCTTGTCACCGGGCAGATAAAATGATCCTACGATCAGAGGGATCATCAGAATACGGGAAAATGTTAAAATATTTGCGAGATTATACATTTTGAATCTTACTTGCTAACGTCAGTAGATCTATTGAACGTAGTTATAGGCTATGAAATTCCTCCTGCCAAGGGTGAATCACGGCTTGCGGCAATATTTCACTCATCCGAAAATTACATATTGTCATGGAAATAATCGTAGATATTTTGGGCCAGTTGATGACTAATTCCCTTCACCGCTTCAAGGTCTGTAAGGCCGGCCCCCTCAACGGATTTTGCAGAGCCGAAATGCAACAGCAAGGCTTTTTTACGGCTTGGGCCGATACCGGGCAGGCCATCCAATATGGATTTATGCATGTTTTTAGCTCTTTGTTGCCGATGACTGCCAATGGCAAAGCGATGGGCCTCATCCCGCAGTCTTTGCAGGAAATAAAGGGTGGGGTCATTCACGGGCATCTTGAACGGCGGCGTATCAGGTAAATAGAAATCCTCTCGCCCGGCATGACGGTCCGGGCCTTTTGCAATGGAAATGAGCGGTATGTCAAGAAGCCCCAAATCGCCGAGAACTTGCTGAACAGCGGTGAGCTGCCCCAGGCCGCCATCAATGATCAACAGGTCTGGCCATGTGAGGCTGGTGCGGTCAGGGTCTTCTTTTAACTGTCGTTTGAAGCGCCGTGTCATGACTTCGCGCATCATACCAAAATCATCGCCCGGAGTTATGTCAGTGGATTTGATATTGAATTTCCGGTAGCTGGCCTTATCAAAGCCGTCCGGCCCGGAAACCACCATGGCCCCAACGGCGTTTGTGCCGGATATATGGCTGTTATCATATATTTCGATCCGGTTTGGCGGGCCGTCCAAGCTGAATTTATCGGCCAAATCCCTTAAAAGTTTTTTCAGGGATGATTTCTCGGTTAAATGTCTTTCCAGTGCTTCCTTTGCGTTTTTCTCAACCATGTTGATCAGGTCAAGCTTGTCGCCGCGCCGGGGCATTTTGATGCTCACCTTCAGGCCGGCTTTTACGGTCAGGGCTTCTTCCAGCAAGGCGTGTTGAGAAACAATATTATTGACCAATATCAGCCGGGCGGGCGGTTTGTTATCGTAGAACTGCGAAATGAAAGCGGGAAGTATATCTTCAATATTCTGATCTTTATGGTGGCGGGGAAAATAGGCTTTATTGCCCCAATTTTGGCCCGACCGGAAGAAAAATACCTGAATGCAGCTTTGACCCGCTTGCTGAACCCCGGCGATAATATCGGCCTCCTCTACTTGTCCCCGATTAATATCCTGACGGGCCTGAACGGCGGCAAGGGCTTTTAGCCTGTCCCGATAAACTGCGGCAACCTCATAATCTTTGTTCGCGCTGGATTGCGCCATTTTAAGGGTCAGGCTATCTTTGATGGCTCTGCTTTTCCCGCTTAGAAAATCATGAGCAGACTGTACCAGTTTTTTATAATCCGGCAGGGCTATTTTGTGGACGCATGGCCCGGCACATCGTTTGATTTGATATAACAGGCAGGGACGGGTGCGTGCGTTATAAACACTGTCGGAGCAGGTTCTGAGCAAAAAGGCCTTTTGTAATATATGCAAGCTATGATTGACGGCCTGAACCGAGGCAAATGGCCCAAAATAATGCCCGTCATTTTTCTTGGCCCCGCGATGTTTTCTGACCTGCGGGGCATCGTGGGAGGTATCAATCAGAATATAAGGAAAAGATTTGTCATCACGCAGCAGGATATTATACAGAGGTTTCAGCCGCTTGATCATATTCGCTTCGAGCAGCAGGGCTTCCACTTCGGTATGGGTGGTGACAAATTCCATGGTGCATGTTTCAGATACCATGCGGGCAATGCGATAAGGCAGGCTTGCAAGGCGGGTATAGTTAGACACGCGGTTTTTCAGATTCTTGGCCTTGCCCACATAAAGAACCGTTTCCTGAGCATTCATCATACGGTAAACCCCCGGTTTTCCGGGCAGGTTTTTAACATATTTTTTTATAATTTCAACGCCTTCGGCCATTGTTTTACCTATCTGATATGAGCGGCTGTTATCATGCGAAAATTTAGGGGGTTTCTCAATGAAAAAACAGCAAGAAATTTTCTGTATATCGTTKRKGAATRKTTRRSAKAAAWARKAWMYYGGCSKTSRMYSWSWMAAAATNKWWMSSMAWMMAWGGTYRAWMKGSWKGMAWKMSAYYMSKYMWAAAACTATCCACGATTCCTGTGGATAAGTTAGGGGGTAACTTTTGTGACATTCATGTTAAAGGGCAGTATCATTGAGGTTCAAGCCATTTGCCCAAAAAATAGGCATTATATCTAACATGTTGAAAWATATTGGGAAAAACAAAGTCAAGAAGCTTCTAAAAGAATATTCTCCGGAGTTGTAATTGTTTGTACAATAGTAATAATTGAAGGCATRCTTCTGTGTACRAGTAAATGCCAAAAAGGGGCTAAATATAGATAATTAAGGTTAATTTTTGGATGTTGTAAGGCGGTAAGCCAGTGAAAGTGACGTCTGGCTTACTTTCTATAACGTTCTATTTCTATGCCGACACTGGTTGTGTTTTCTATGGCTTCAAGTTTTTCGACCCGTACTCTTACGCAATGAACCCTTGGGTCTTGCAGGTTCATTTCGGCAATATTTTCCGCCAAAGTTTCCACCAAATGTATATGACCGGATTTAACGATTGTTTCAATGGCCAGCGCAATTCTTTCGTAACAGACAACATTATTTATATCATCTTTTAAATCGGTTGAATTCTCGATAACGGAAAGATCGACATTGACTTGAATTTTTTGAGGTTTGGCCTTTTCATGATCATAAATGCCAATAAAACTATCCAGTATCAAGTCGCGGATAAAAACATGACGTACGGAACGCGCGGCATCGGCAAATTTCATGGGGCTTAAATTACTTGTTTTCATAGGGTAATATTCCGAATATCTCTTAGAGAAAATATGGTCGCTTAACCGATGAGGTTCGATTGCATGCCAAGATACATCAAATAAGCGATGTAAAGTAGGCAAAAACCAAATCCAAWTGGACGGCTGATCTTTATTTTTCCCAACGCAATGGGAATCAATATCAATGAGGTCAGGATTAAAATAGGAAAATCGAGAGTAAAAAACTGTTCTGGTACAGCAATGGGGGCTACCAGCGCCGTGATGCCCATTATAGCCAGAATGTTAAACAGATTGCTGCCGATAATATTACCCATCGCCACATCCCCGTGGTTATTACGGGCCGCCATGATAGAGGTTGTCAATTCGGGTAGGGATGTGCCAATAGCGATGATTGTTAACCCAATAACGGCTTCAGAGACACCCATTGTCCGGGCGATGACAATGGCGCCATCCACCAGAATATTCGCGCCCAGCACCAAGCCCGCCAAGCCAAGAACAGTTATAATCACAGCCTTGCGGACAGTCATGCCGGGTGATGGATCAGCTTTGATATCTTCCAGAGCATGCTGAGCAAATTCAATGTCATGCTTCATGATTTTGCTGCTACGTCTGGCCCGTTGAATAGAAAAATAAAGAAATATTATGAGCATGCTGACCAGGGTCATTCCTTGCCAAATATGGAATGGCCCGAAAAATGCCAGCCCGACAAGAAGAAATGTCGCCAGCATCATATAAGTAAGGCTATGCTTTATTTCTTTGTCATTGCAGGCGAAGGGATAAAAAAGCGCCGGAATGCCAAGAACCAGTAAAACATTGGCAATATTGCTTCCGACAACATTTCCCAGCGCAATCTCTGCGGCCCCGGAAAGGGCGGCTTCGATACCCACCACAAGTTCCGGCGCTGAGGTGCCAAAAGAAACCACGGTTATGCCAATGATTAATTTACTGATATGAAATTTTTCGGCTATGGCGACGGAGCCTTCTACCAATTTGTCTCCGGCGATGACCAAGAGGATAAGGCCGCCAACCACTGAAATATATTCCACAGTATTCCCTGTTTTCTAAGATGTTACATTTTCTTCGGTTAATGTAGTGAATTATATCCTATTTACAAGTATCTTTTAACCGTGTTTGAGCCGGGGTCATAACAGCCTAAATTTCAGATAACAATTTTTTCACCTCATCAATCTGCGAAAAATCTGGATCATCCTTGATCAGGCGGCCCAAAATATTACGGGCCTGTTCATTCTGTCCCGTTTCGATCAATGCCCGGGCCTTGCCCAAGGTGAATAAAGACCGGTTTTTGCGATCATTACTCGGCAATAGAGCCAAGGCCTGATTGAAATGATTGACCGCTTTTTCGGGCTGCCCCTGATTCATCAGTATCTGGGCAAAAGTGTCCACAACCGCAGGATTGTTGGGGGCCATATCAAAGGCTTTCTGGGCGTGGTCTATTGCCTTTTGGCCTTCACTTTTTGCCATATAAATCATCGCCAGATTATTATGAGCATGAAGTTCAACTCTTTTGGCGGCTTTTTTCTCGGACGCTATTATGGCTTCATATTGCCTCAAGGCATTTTCATTGTCGGCCTTGCGCATATAAAGATCACCAAGAAACAACTTAACATCAAGGTTGTCGGGGTTCTGATCAGCCCATGTCTTGCTGACAGCGATGGCTTTATCCACTTGGCCGTCATTGGCCAGATTTCTGGCATAAAGCATGGAAACACCACCATTCTGAGGGTGACTTTTATTTAGAGGGCCGAGAATAGTCAGCGCGGATTTGATATTATTGCGGCTGGTTTCCATCGTGGCTCTGATGATATTTCGCTGTAATKCCTGTTGTTYATTTTCCGTTTTCAGGTTGTTAAGYATTTTTTCTGCCAGATCAAACTTACCCGTAGTAATGTATAATTTTGCCAGTTCTATTTTGTTGCCATAGTCATTGGGGGTCAGCCCATCAATTTTTTCCAGGATCGATTGGTATTTCCCTTGGTTTCCGGTTAATAAATAGCCCTGCATGAGATATTTCAAGGCTTGGATATTATTCGGATTATTCGTCGAAAAAGGCTCCAGCATATTCACAGAGCTTTGTGCCTGACCGTTTCTTAAATAAGCTTTGCCGCTGATGAGCTGGTAAGAAGCGCTGGCTTTAACAGGTTCTGGTAAGGCCGCAAGAATAGTTAACGTTTCCTGGGGGCGGCCAAGCAGGGTATAATAATCGGCAAATATCATTTTGCTGAAAGCCGGCGCCGCGGGATTTTGAACGGCATTATCGACGATGGCTTTGATTTGCTCAAACTTCTTGTCCTTGACCAACCCCTCGAGCAATAATTTTCCCGCGCCAATATTGCTCGGGTCAAGTTTTAGGGCTTGCGTAGCAAGGACCTGAGCCTTGTCCTGATTACCTTGAAGCTTTTCAAAGATAGCATAACGGGCTTTTACCTCTGCTATATCAGGCGCGATTTTCATGGCTTTTTCAAAGTCCAGGCGCACGGCGTCATTGTTTTTCAGAATAGTTTGTAATACCGCAGACATTGTCCATGGTTTGTAGTTACCCGGGGCGACTTTTTTATATTGTTCAATATAGATTGCGGCCGTATCATATTGCCGGACCTGAAGCGCCTTGGTTGCGAGCGTATAAAGATTTTGTCCGGGTTCTGCTTCAGTATCTTGATTTTTTAGGGCGTTTTCCAGATTTTTGAAACCTGCCTCATAATTACCCTGCGCAATCTGTATCAAAGCCATATTGCTTTGATAGGACGGCGTTTCAGGATGTTGTTCGGCAAGTTTTTGATAAGCTTCCAGCGCCGCATCGGTTTTGCCAATTTTTGCCGATGCAATGGCCACCAGGTTTAACAGCTCAGCGTCGGTTTGTTCTTCTGCTGTTTGTCCAGCATCTTCAAGAAGCATGGCAGCGGCACGATCTTCGTTGAGGGCTAATTTTGTCGCCACAAGAAGCTTTAGGGCGGGAATTGATCCCGTTCTGTTGTAAAATAAGGTTAACTTTTGGTTGGCATTTTCAAAATCATCTAGAAAATAAGAACTGGCCCCATTGACAATGACGGCTTCAAGATGATTTGGWGAAATAACAAGAATGGTATTGCTAAGTTTTTTTGCGACGCCATAGTCTTTTTCCATTAACGAAATATTGGCTAATAAATATTGCGAACGTAWTTGATCCGGATATTGCAGGGCTATTGGCTCAACCCATTCCCGGGCTTTGGCAAAATCACGGCTCAAGATATAAGTAAAGCCGAGTTCCAGCTTATATTGGGGATATTGCTTAAATTTTTTCACCAGTCGYTCGTAAATTTCGCGCGCCTGMTCAATATTRTCCTGCCGGATGAGYAATTCTCCCTGCATGGCCATGTTTTSTCTYTGGTCTTTGACGATCAAATCAGCYTTACTCAACCATTCAAGGGCTTCATCTATATWACCCATCATGGCAGGGAGCCATGCTTTTGTGATTAATACCCGCGTATTGTTTGGACTTAAGGCATAGGCTTGTTCAATATAGGCCTCTGCTTGATTCATATTCTTCATGAATAAGATGGGGTTGGAACGATCACGAGATGCGATATAGGCGCGGCCAACAATTTCGTATATTAAAGGATCTTTTGATCCTTGCGCGATATCTTTTTCAAGATTTTCGATAACCTTGGCTGGGTTTCGTTGATAAAGCCATGATTGGGCAAGGTCATGTTTGAGGAAGTCACGGTTAAACCCGAGGGAAACGGCTTTATTAAAAGAAATTTCGGCGGCTGAACCATCCTCCAGATCAAGAAAAATTTTACCTCGGAGCCGTTGAAGGTCTGCATTCTGTGGGAAATTTCGAATGCCAATAGAGAGCTCCAGCAGGGCAAGCCTGCTGTTGCCGGACGCATGGGCTTCTGTCGCGACATCAATATATTCGGCTTCCGTGCGAATGGGCGTGTCGCTGCAAGAGGCAAGAAAGACGACAAGTATAATTAATGTTGTAAATTTTAACGTGGCAAATAGTGATCCTGCTATAAATTTAGGGGCCATAAACTTAAAGGGTGATGCGCCGTTGCAGGTATATAAAAATGTCATTTTTCGTCCCAATGTTGATTTTGTCATATTAAATTATGATTGATATTTCTACTTTGTCTATTCTTAAAATGTAAAGAAACAGATAAATACGGGACTATAAGGGCAGATTTTTGCCCGAAATGCAAGAGTGTCAGTTTTTTTTACAATTGATTGTTCCTATAATAAACAAGTTAAATCAATAGGTTATCATGGGATTAGTCTTGTGATGCGGTTTTTTTATATATTTAGTGAAAAAAACTGTCGGAATTCTTTACAAGTTTATGTAAAATACCTCTGGATTAGGGAAGCTATTGGAGGAAATATGAAAAAAATCTTTCTAGAACATATGCTTATTGTTTTTGGCACGGTGGTTGCATAGTAAGTCCCGAGAATTGAAACAGCATTCTCACTCGTTTGAGAATATATTTGTTTTGTAATAATATTTGGAGAAATAAAATGAAAAAGAAAATTTTAAGCACATTGCTGGCAGGTGCCGCAATCGCGACAATGGGTATTATGTCCGCACAGGCCGGAAATCTGGATGCCATTTCTGGCCCTGTCAAATTTAATTATAATGGCCTTGACGCTGCCCAGAACGGATATGATCCTTTTACTGCTGGTGTTTTGTGTACTGACGAGGCATCATGTAACACGGTAGCCTTGACTGATAATGCTCCCGGTTCCAATCAAGCCAATGATACATGGGGTATCACGACAATAAGCAGTATTCAGGAAGATGTTCCGCTTTTTCCAACTAACCTTTGGAATAATGGGGACGAAGATGAAGCTTTAGTTGCGTATTTCTACGGCTTTAACGACATCAGAGTTGAAGGAGATGGTGCGGGTTCAATCGATTTCTGGTCAGCGGGCGGTTATGTTGATATTTATCGTGTTGCTGACACCTTCGGTGCAACGATTGACTATACAGATCAGGCAACTGTTGAAGGCRRCTTRSYTGGGCAGTCATTGTATCTTAGACTGGAGTTTRTRYCAGGYTGTAGYGCGACTATTGCGGCSGCYACTTTRTGTGGTGACTTTGAYCTGGAYAATCTGACCGGAAACTCTGACGGACTTGCCRTGGCARTCGACGGAASTGCTTTAAGCAAATTCCCTGAAATATTCAGRTTTGAAMNAATCKKTAGWSCSYTRKGRKGRMWGTGCTCCCGGTACTTCATTTAATATTGTAGTGGATAGCGGTTCTGCAACAACAACAGCTCTTCCAGAGCCAGGCGCACTTGGTCTTCTTGGACTTGGTCTTGTCGGAATGGGTCTGATTGCCCGTCGCCGTAAAGCCTAAGGCAAAAAATAAAGCCTGATATCATTAATATCAGTTGCTTGAATGAATAGAGAAGGGATGGTTTTTACCATCCCTTTTTTTTATGTGAAGAATAAATTCTAAAAATAGAAACTATTTCCATAATATGGAAGTCTATGATATTGTCCCCAGGCAGCATTAAAGAATTAAAGGACAGTAAGAATGACCAAATATGTGGCGCGCGGGACATTACAGGTTGCAACAGCATTCGCAGATTTTGTTGAGAATGAAATGTTGCCCGGGCTGGATATTACCGCCGATGATTTATGGCAGGGGCTTGAATCTATTGTTCGTGATTTTACCCCGCGCAATATGGTTCTGCTGGACATACGGAAAGACTTGCAAAGCTCATTGGATATCTGGCAGACGGAACATGCCAGCAAATGGGACAAGACAGCCTACAAAAAATTTCTTAAAGACATTGGCTATTTGGTGCCAGAGGGGCCAGCCTTTCAAATCGGCACTAATGGCTCAGACCCGGAAGTCTCAAGCCTTGCCGGGCCGCAGCTTGTGGTGCCGGTGGATAATGCCCGCTATGCCATCAATGCCGCGAATGCCCGTTGGGGCAGCCTGTTTGATGCCTTTTACGGCACAGATGTAATCCCGCAGAAAGGGGATATGAAAGCTGGTTATGATGCCGCGCGCGGTGCTTTGGTAATTGCCCGGGCCAATGATTTTCTGGACACGTATTTTCCTTTGAAAAACGGATCTCATAGTCACATTATATCTTATGATCTGTCAGGAACAGCTGGTCTTGCCATGAAATTGAAAAATGGTCAGGTAACAATATTGGAGAATAAAGCGCTTTTTGTTGGGCATCAGCGGCGCGGCGATATTCTTGACCTGTTATTCTGCCATCACGGCCTTCATGTGGAAATTGTGATTGACCGTAATCATCCTGTTGGTGCCGGTAATCCATCGGGCGTATGTGATGTGATATTGGAATCGGCACTGACGGCCATCATGGATTGCGAGGATTCCGTGGCGGCGGTGGATGCCGAGGATAAAGTCAATCTCTACCGCAATTGGCTGGGATTGATGAAGGGGGATCTTAGCATTAATTTCACCAAGGGAAATAAGCTGATCAAACGCCGTCTGAATCCGGATCGTATTTACACAGATAAAACGGGAAAAGAATTCAGCCTTTCCGGCCGCAGCCTGATGCTGGTGCGCAATGTGGGGCACCTGATGACCACCGATACAGTTCTGGACGGCGGCGGCGCAGAAATTCCAGAGGGCATATTGGATGCTTTGATCACAAGTCTCGCTGCGCTCCATGATCTGAAGGGCAAAGGCCCATACCGTAATAGTAAGACGGGCAGCATTTATATCGTCAAACCCAAAATGCACGGCCCCGATGAGGCCGCCTTTGCCAATGATGTTTTTAATCGGGTWGAGGATATTTTAAAACTGCCCCGCCAWACCATTAAAATTGGCGTCATGGATGAAGAACGCCGCACAACGTTAAATCTTAAAGAAACTATTCGGGCCGTTAAGGACAGAATATTCTTTATAAATACAGGGTTCCTTGACCGCACCGGTGATGAAATTCACACGGATATGGAGGCCGGGCCTATGGTGCGCAAGAATGCCATGAAGAATGAAATATGGATTGAGGCCTACGAGCGCTGGAACGTGGATACGGGCCTTGCAGCCGGAATGCACGGCAAGGCGCAAATTGGCAAAGGCATGTGGGCCATGCCCTCTGAAATGCGCCAAATGTTGAATACAAAGGGGGCGCAACTTTTGGCAGGTGCGAGCTGCGCATGGGTGCCGTCTCCCACGGCGGCGACGTTGCATGCTATTCACTATCACGAGAATGATGTGTCAAAAATTCAAGAAGAACTCATATCACGCGCGCCGGCTTCTTTGGATGACCTGCTCAGGATTCCCTTGCTTGACGATTTGCCTGTTGCGGTAGAAGATATCAAAAGTGAGCTTGATAACAATGCCCAGGGGCTGCTCGGTTATGTGGTGCGCTGGATAGATCAGGGCGTAGGCTGTTCCAAAGTGCCGGATATCAATGATGTGGGCCTGATGGAAGACCGGGCCACATTACGCATTTCCAGCCAGCATATGGCCAATTGGCTCCATCACGGTATTTGTACGAAAGAGGATATCATGGAAACCCTGAAACGTATGGCGGCCCTAGTTGATGCGCAAAATGCCGATGATCCAAATTACAGCCCGATGGCCCCTGATTTTAACGGCGTGGCCTTTCGGGCGGCCTGTGACCTTATTTTAAAAGGGCGAGAGCAGCCGAATGGGTATACGGAACCCATTCTGCATGCACGGCGGCGTGAGGCCAAGGCGAATAAATGAGCGATAATATCATAAAGTCAGCGGTAAAAGGTCAGGTGAAGTCCCTGTCCCGCGCCTTTGCCCTTTTGGAAGCTGTTGCAGAATCTGATACTGGTTGCGGCCTTAGCCAGCTCGCGAACCGCATGGGGCTAGCCCCGTCAACCGTACACAGGCTTTTGAATGCCATGCGGCAAATGGGCTATGTGGAATGTGATCAGAATACCGGCGGCTGGTCTGTTGGTCTGAAGGCCTTCAATGTGGGTAATGCCTATCTGCGCAAGCGTGATTTTGCGTTGCAGGCGCGGCCTTTCATGAAAAGACTGGTCGCGGAACTTGGTGAAACGGTCAATATGGCCATATTGGACCGGACGAATGTCGTTTTCATTGCGCAGGTGGAATGCGCTGAAGTGATGCGTATCGCGGTGCCCATAGGAACGCGCGGCCCGCTTCATGCCTCGGCTGTTGGCAAGGTTCTTTTGTCAGCCCTGCCGGATGAGGAAATTTTTGAAATTCTTGAAAATATGACATTGGCGGCCTTGACAGAAAAAACCCATGTCACAATTGAGGCCCTGATGAGGGAGCTTAATGAGGTTCGCAAAACAGGCTATGCCATTGATGAACAGGAACAAAGTTTGGGCATGCGGTGTATTGCCKCCGCCATATATGATGAATATAATGAGGCCATAGCGGCGATTTCCATATCTGGCCCAACGGTTCGCTTGATGCAGAAAGATGTCGCCCGTATCGGACAGGATATTCGCCGTATGGCCGATGAAATAACCCGGTCTATCGGCGGTATAAGAAAAAAGAAAATTGAGGAATAAGCATGGAATTGGACATTACAAGTTGGCTCGGTATGGCCCTGCGCTGGCTTCACCTTACCGCAGGGATCGCGTGGATTGGGTCATCTTTTTATTTTATCTGGCTGGATAACCACTTACGCAAACCAAAAATACCCGCCGATAGTGAAAAGGGCGTATCCGGTGAGGTATGGTCTGTACACGGGGGCGGTTTTTATCATAAACAGAAATACAGCGTCGCGCCGGCAGAAATGCCCGGTGAATTACATTGGTTCAAATGGGAAGCCTATTTTACCTGGATCAGCGGATTTTTACTGCTGGCCCTGATGTATTATTACGGCGCGTCTGTTTTTCTCGTGGATCAGGCAAAATATGACATGTCGCCTGCCATAGCTGTGGCTATCGGGCTTTCATTCCTTGCCGCTGGCTGGATAGGCTATGATCTTCTGTGCCGTTCTCCCCTTGGCCAAAAAAATACGGCTTTTGGGTTTGTCTGGTTTGCCTTGCTCACCTTATCCGCTTGGGCTTTGGCGCAGATATTTACTGATCGGGGGGCCTATATCCATGTGGGGGCCATGATTGGCACCGTCATGGCCGCCAATGTCTTTATGGTGATTATCCCGAACCAGAAAAAAGTCGTTGCTGATCTTGTGGCAGGGAAAACGCCGGATCCCAAATTGGGGCAGGAGGCCAAACAACGCTCCTTGCATAATAATTACATGACCTTGCCGGTTTTATTTCTTATGATCAGCAATCATTACCCGCAAACCTTTGCCAATCCAAACGGCTGGTTGATCTTAAGCCTCTTGGGCGCGCTTGGCTGGCTGATCCGTCATTTCTTTAACCTAAAGCACCAAGGTCGCACCAGATATAGCCTTGCGGCATTTTCTGTGATTGGCTTCATCGGGATTATGGTGCTTGCGGCCTATTTTAAGGATGCGGCCCGGTTGCAAGTGAGCGCGGACACCAAAACGGTAACTTACGCCGAAATGCAAACCATAATGAAGACCCATTGCACCAATTGCCATGGGGCGAAGCCAAGTCATGAATTTTTTGAAGAAGCGCCAAACGGGGTGATTTTTGACAGGAAAGATCAAATCCTTAAATATCGCGCGCAAATTTTGGATCGGGTGATGGTCACGCAGGATATGCCGCTGGGTAATGAAACGGGTATGAGTGATATTGAACGGGTTGAGCTTGCTTCATGGCTCAAAACTCAGGATGAGGAATAGCATGAAAACACTTCGCGCCC
Organism: Alphaproteobacteria bacterium; assembly: GCA_002402225.1. Taxonomy (GTDB): domain Bacteria; phylum Pseudomonadota; class Alphaproteobacteria; order Sphingomonadales; family Emcibacteraceae; genus Paremcibacter. The sequence goes on along the minus strand of NVVM01000031.1, from coordinate 11,894 downwards.
TTCCTCTGAGTGCTGCCGCTTTTGCCCCGTTCGGTGATGTGATATCGGCGGCGGCCGCCCAAATTACAAAACAGATTAACGCTGGTCATACGATGCGTTTTCATGATTTGGCTCATGTCGCCTCTCAGGGGGGCGGCAGGCTATCGGTGAATATTTTCCGGTCGGATGTTTGCGCCATGCCAGTGACTATCCATCAAATGGAGCGGCACCCAAAATCAAGTCAACTTTTCATGCCGCTGGGTAAAAATCCATATTTGGTGATTGTGAGTAATTCCGGAAAATTTAATGTGGATGACCTGCGTGCTTTTATTGCGCAGCCGGATCAGGGCGTGAATTACCATGCGGGAACATGGCATCATTATAGTTTGGCCTTSYWKSRRYWWMGYGMYYWYSKKKKRKTKRWYWMWSTGRWKWWRRKGGWRRMYKSMSRKAWCMWKRMKWWGMMGYMRCCRYTKMMGKTSAYRRWKWAKRTGAATCGCGGGTTAGCCAAATTTCTCCAGCAGCTGGGCAATGACACTGATGGCGATAATCTCAGGGTCTTTGCCCTTCACCGACAGCAGACCAATAGGGCAGGTCAGTTGATCACAGGCGTCTTGATTGAGGCCTTCTTCTTCTAGAAAACGTTTTAAAAAACGCGCGCGTTTGGTCTTTGATCCGATCAAACCGCAATAGGCCGCATCACCGCGCGATAATATGGCCGCTGTTACGGCATAATCTATCTGATGGCTGTAAGTCATGACCAGAAAAATGGCCCCCGCCGGTGCCCCCGCCACAATTGCGCTCGTAGAATCAGTATGGCAAATTTCAACATTTTCAGGCATAACGTTTGGAAATTCTGTTTCTCTGCTGTCGGCCCAGATGACCCGAAAGGGCAGGTTTCTCATGCGTTCTGCCATGGCCTTGCCCACATGGCCCGCGCCAAAAAGATAAAGCGGCATTCTCTTGTCGCCGAGGGGCTCGATCAACTGGTTATCCTTTATTTCGAGATGACTGCTTGCGGGGCCGTCAATGATTGTTTTTTTTGGCCTATCACCCGTAAGCGATGTGACCATATGAACGGGGCTATCGCTCTTTTGGGCCTTTTCAATGGCGGTGAATAGCGGGGCATGGCTTTCGTCCAGTATTTCAAGCAGTAATTCGACACGCCCGCCGCAGCATTGCTGGGTCTTGGGGCCAAGGGGGACATCCATATGTTTGACAAGGGGGCGGCCTGTCATCACCATTTGACGGGCTTGCCTGATGGCCAGATGTTCCAATGCCCCGCCGCCGATGGTGCCTGCTATGATATCCGGGCCCGCCAGCATTTTTGTGCCCGCTTCTCGCGGGATGGAGCCTTGAACGCGGCATATTGTCACCAAAGCCACCCGGCCCTCTTYGCGGATCATGTCATAGGCGATGCGGGTCCAATTTTGCATCAGATCAGCTTGCTCAAAATTTCTTCGGCGGTCGCGRGCGCATTCAGCGCGGGCAGATTTTCTGCATCATTATTAGCATGGGCAACAGCAAGGGTCAGCGCCGAATGAACCGCAATGGCCAGCATCAGGGGCGGCTCGCCCACAGCCTTGGATTTATGGATGGTATYTTCTTTATTCACGCCGTTCCAAAGATTGATTGTCATTTGGGCGGGCCGGTCGGCACTGGTGGGAATTTTATAGGTGGACGGGGCATGGCTGCGCAGAACTCCCTTGTCATCAAAGACCAGTTCCTCGGTGGTGAGCCATCCCGCGCCCTGAATGAAGCCGCCTTCGATCTGGCCCCGGTCAATGGCCGGATTAAGTGATTTACCCACATCATGGAGGATGTCCACACGCAGAATTTTATTTTCCCCCGTCAAGATATCTATGATGACTTCGGCTATGGCCGCGCCATATGAAAAATAGAAAAACGGGCGGCCTTTATGAATTTTGCGGTCATAATGAATTTTCGGGGTTTTGTAAAAGCCGGTGGATGACAGGGATACGCGCCCYAGATAAGCTTGATGAACCAATTGGTTAAAGCTGATTTCCTGATTGCCCAGATAAACATGATTATTGCGAAAGACAATGTGATCAATGGCGCAGTCATAATGATGTGCCGCAAATTCGGTCAAGCGGTTCTTTAGGGTTCGCGCCGCCGCCAATGCCGCCATTCCATTTAAATCTGATCCAGAAGATGCCGCTGTGGGAGAGCTGTTGGGGACTTTGTCGGTTGTGGTGGCGGATATTTTGATGCGGTCAATGTCAATCTGTAATTCATTGGCCACCACTTGCGCCACCTTAATGAATAATCCCTGACCCATTTCTGTGCCGCCGTGGTTAAGATGAACGCTGCCATCGGAATAGATATGGATCAGAGCGCCCGCCTGATTTAGATGCAATGCGGTGAAGGAAATACCAAACTTGACAGGGGTGAGGGAGAGGGCTTTTTTGAGATATACATTGACCTGATTGAATGCTGTGATTTCCTCGCGACGATTTTTATAATCGGCGGTTTCGGCAAGTTCRGCWATYAGTTCGGGCGCGATATTATCTTCAACCATCATGCCGTAWGGCGTGATGTTGCGATCCGTCTTGCCGTATAGATTAATCATGCGTACATCCAGMGGGTCTYTGGATAGRTCATGGGCGATCACATCCATTATYCTTTCGATGGCGATCATGCCCTGAGGGCCGCCAAAGCCCCGAAATGCGGTRTTGGAAACCGTATTGGTGCGGCAGCGGTAAGAATTTATGGTGACATGCTCAAGGAAATAGCAATTGTCCGAATGAAACATGGCCCGATCATTGATGGCGGGGGATAAATCAACCRAATAGCCGCAGCGTGAGGCAAGTTTCAGGTCAAGGCCCAATATGCGGCCTTCGGAATCAAAACCCACATCATAATCAATGCGGAAATCATGACGCTTTCCGGTCATGATCATGTCATCATCCCGATCAACGCGGCATTTTGCGCTGCGGCCTGTCTTGCGGGCCACCAAAGCCGCGGCCGCCGCGAATAATGACGGATGGGTTTCCTTGCCCCCAAAACCGCCGCCCATACGGCGCACCTCGACGGTTACGCCATTGTCGGGAATATTCAGGACTTTTGCCACCAGATGCTGGACTTCGGTTGGATTTTGGGTGGAAGACCAGACATGGACATCGCCGTCTTCTTTTGGTTCGGCCATGGCAATCTGGCCTTCCAGATAAAAATGATCCTGCCCGCCGACGCGAAAGCAGCCCGTCCGCCGGATGGGGGCCTTTTCCAATGCGGCGGCAGAATCGCCTTGTTTCATGCATTGCGGGGCTTCGATATAGGATTCTGCTGTCATGGCGTCATCAATGGTCAGGATGGCCGGATAATCCTCATAATCAATTTTTGCAAGCTTTGCCGCGCGCCTTGCCTGATCACGGCTGGTCGCGGCGACTGCGAAAATTGACTGGCCGTGAAATTGTACGATATCCTCCGCAAAAAGCGGATCGTCCCCGGCAAAAGGGCTAACGTCATTTTCGCCGGGAATATCATCGGCCGTCAGCACCATAACCACGCCGGGCGCGGCGCGAACATCATTCAGGTCAAGGGATATTATACGGGCATGGGCACGGCTGCTCTGGCCGAGGCAGACATGAAGCAAGTCGCGCTTTTCCGGTATATCATCAATATAATCCGCACTGCCGGCCACATGTTTATGGGCGCTGTCATGGCGGATATCTCTATGGATGTCGCCGTTAATGGGCGGTGCATTTTCTGTCATTCTGCGGCTCCATTTCCCACCAGGCGGGTTTGGGCCCCATCGCCTGCAAGGCGGGTTTGGGAAAGCGGGGTGTCATATTCGATATAGGCTTTGAGCAATATATTCCGGGCAACTTTCAGGCGGTAATCTGCCGTTGCCCGCATATCGCTGATGGGGCTGATATCTTTTTCCAGCGCGGACATGGCGGACTGAATGGTTGTTTCATTCCACTTAGCSCCAATCAGGGTRTTTTCSGYASCAWTRGCGCGCAGGGGGGTTGCCGCCACGCCGCCATAAGCGATGCGGGCAGAAGAAATTATGCCGTCATTCAGGGTAACGGAAATCGCCCCGCAGACAGACGAGATATCCTGATCAAATCGCTTGGAAATTTTGTAAGCCCTAAAATACTGATCCGCTTTGAGTATGGGGATGCGAATGGCGGCAACAAATTCACCCGCGGCCCGGTCTTGCTTTCCATAAGAGATAAAATAATCTTCCAACGGCATGTGCCGCGCGCCGCCAGCGCTTTGCAGGGTTAATTCTGTATTAAGAGCGATCAAGACGGGCATGCTGTCGCCAATGGGGGAACCATTGGCAATATTGCCGCCAATGGTGGCCCTGTTACGTATCTGGGATGAGCCAAGACGCCGGATCACTTCGCCCAAATCCGGAAAATGGGCGCTTAAAATGGGCAGAGTGTCCGCGAAAGTAACGCCCGCGCCAATTTCTATATGGGTCTTGCTTTTGGTTATTCGCGCCAATTCCGTGATGTGACCCAGATATATTAATCTGTTCAGGCTGCGAAGCTGTTTGGTGACCCATAGTCCTACATCTGTGCCCCCGGCAAGCAGGGTCGCCTCTGGATGAGCCGCGTATAATGCCGTCAGGGCTGCGGTGGTCTTGGGCGCGGAATAATGCCGTTCGTTCCCCGTATCCGGGCAGGCCCAGCTTAAGCTCAGGGTGTCAGGGCTGATCAGTGCCGTCAATTGTTTTATCCATGTTTCTTCAAGTGCCGTCAGATGATCATCAACCTGCTCCGAAATGCTATGGCGAATGGCCTCAATAATCGGGCCATAGCCGGTGCAGCGGCATAAATTTCCAACCAGCGCGTCATTAATGCTGGCAAGGTCCGCGCCGCCGCCAGAGCGAATATGGGCAAATATGGACATGACAAACCCCGGCGTGCAAAAGCCGCATTGGGAAGCCTGAAAATCCGCAATGGCGCGTTGAATGACATGTAAAGAGCCGTCAGGCTGGACAAGGTCTTCGACGGTTAACAGCAGTTTCCCGTCCAATGTTGGCAGGAAGATAATGCAGGAATTCACCGCCTCAAAGCGTAATTTTCCATCTTTTAATGTGCCAATAACCACGGTGCAGGCCCCGCAGTCGCCTTCGCCGCAGCCTTCTTTTGTGCCTGTACGGGCGGCGTCATAACGCAGATAATCCAGYAATGTTCGGGTTGGGTCGAAATTGGTGATTTTATGAGGGCGCCCRCCAAGCAGAAKGTTAATATTTTTTTGTRCCATATATTCGCCCTCTAGCTACCGCGATACGTGCTGTAGCCATAAGGCGAAATAAGAAGGGGGATATGATAATGGGCATCCGCATYATTAATGCCAAATTCAACCGGRACCACATTCAGGAATGAGATATCATCAGATGMGSTTTTRGAKGYCKYRAAATAAGGCCCGACATGGAAGTCAATCCGGTATCTGCCGGGGGTTAATTCTTTGCCRGAAAGCAGGGGGGYATCACATCGTCCATCCGCATTGGTCATGGTATCTGTCAATATTTCATTRTCRTCAGRGCGGCTTAAAATRATTCTAACGCCCGCTGCGGGCTTTCCCGATGCCGTATCCAGTATATGTGTGGTGATTTTTCCCATGGGGTTGTTCCCTGAATTCCTGTTCATTTTACAGTATATTCTTGGCAGATTGCAATTTTAAAGTAAAGAATATTGTTGACAATTATRCTAATTTTTTGTCTACATTTTGGGGAGATGGTGAAATATGGAGGCCAAAATGGCCATAAAAGATGTGCAGAATGGAGAGAGTATTTATCGTCATATCCGCGAAACCGTTCTGGAACAACGACTTTTGCCGGGGACCAAGCTGACGGAAGAGGCCTTATGCAGCATTTATGGTGCGGGGCGTGCAACCATACGCAAGGTGCTGGTTTTACTCGCAGAAGATCATATTATCACGCTGGTSCGCAATAAGGGCGCCGTCGTGTCCAGCCCCTCTGTTGATGAGGCAAGGCAGGTGTTCGAGGCCAGATTTGCGCTTGAAACAAGTCTTTTGGACTGGGCCATGGATCGGGTGACGAAGGCTGATCTGAAAATCTTATATGATCATATTGCCCGTGAAAAACAGGCGTTGAACCTCGGGGATATTGCCCTGTGGATCAGATTGTCCGGCGAATTTCACATGTTGCTTGCGGCGATCGCACGCAATGAGCCTTTTTCAGGTTTTTTGGAAAAATTGATTTTTCGCTCATCGCTCATCATTGGCCTTTATGGCCGGACGGGCAGCGTTAATTGCTGTGTTGATGATCATACGGCGCTGATAGAGGTACTTGCCGCGAAAGACAAAGAAGGCGGACGCAAGATTTTGTCACAACATCTGGATCATATCAGAGCGCGGCTGGTTTTTACGCCAGCCCGTGAGAATGAAGACGTCTACCGCGCCCTTTCCCCGGATATGCCCCTTAAAAGAAGAGTGAATTAAGCATGCCAATTGATGAAAATTATCCAAGAGATATGGTGGGTTACGGCGCGCGTCCACCTTTCGCCGATTGGCCGAATGGCAAGCGGCTTGCCGTGCAGTTTGTCCTGAATTATGAGGAGGGCGGCGAGAAAAACATCCTGCACGGCGATGACGGTGCGGAACAATTCCTGTCGGAAATCATTAATGCCGGCCCTGTTACGGGCGCGCGGCATATGAGCATGGAATCCCTTTATGAATATGGCAGCCGGGTCGGGGTTTGGCGTATTTTAAAGCTTTTTGCAAAATATGATATTCCGTTGACGATCTTTGCGGTGGCTATGGCGCTTGAACGCAATCCCGAGGCGGCAAAGGCCTTTGTAATGGCCGGTCATGAGATCTGTTCTCATGGGCTTCGCTGGATTAATTATCAGAATCTGCCGATCGAGCTGGAACGCGCCCATATGAAGCAAGCCATAGAAATTATAAAGCATTTAACGGGGGATCGCCCCCTTGGCTGGTACACGGGCCGCACCAGTCCCAATACGCGGTCTCTTGTTGTCGAAGATGGAGGATTTCTTTATAGTTCAGATGATTATAGTGATGATTTGCCATTTTGGATTAAGAAAAATGATAAAGGTCATCTGGTGGTGCCTTATAGCCTTGATGTCAATGATATGCGCTTTGCCACCGCGCAAGGCTTTAATGCGGGGGACCAATTTTATAATTATCTAAAAGACAGTTTTGATGTTCTTTTAGCAGAAAGTGAAGAGACCCCGCGCATGATGTCCATTGGTCTGCATTGCCGTATCGTTGGTCGTCCGGGAAGAATTGCCGCTTTGGAGAAATTTCTGAAATATGCGGCGTCTCATGAGGGTATCTGGTTTTGCAAAAGGATTGAGATAGCCCGTCACTGGCACGCCAAACACCCCGCAGCGGGGACATAGAAAAAATGGATCGAGAAAAATTTATTGATATTTACGGCGGCATTTATGAACATTCGCCGTGGGTTGCCGCAAAAGTCTGGCAATCGGGGGATAGGGCAGACCTTGCTCCCTTAATGAAGGCCGTTGTTGAGGCATCAGGCCGCGAGGAAAAGCTTGCCTTGTTACGCGCCCACCCGACACTTGCAGGCCGCGCCGCAACTTCAGGCGAGCTTTCCCGGGAATCGGCAAAGGAACAGCGCGGCGCCGGACTGGATCAATGTTCACCGGAAGAATTTCAGGAACTTCAGGATTTAAATGCGGCCTATAGTAAAAAATTTGGTTTCCCGTTTATCATTGCAGTCGGCGGTTTGAACCGTTCTGATATATTGAGGAATTTCCGTATGAGAATTAAAAATACGGCTGAAAATGAATTTACAACAGCCCTGAAAGAAGTTCATAAAATAGCAAAACTGCGTCTTGCCGCCCTATCCAAGGAATAAAATTTTGACATCATTATCTGACCAACCTGATTTTTCTGAACATTTTGTTAACCTTGCGGACCTCCGCCTTGGCACCGAAGTGGTATATGCAACGGATGATTTTTTTGCCCCGAAAGAGCGGCTGATCAGCCGAAAAGATCCCATATTTATCGAAGGTAAATATGATGATCATGGTAAATGGATGGATGGCTGGGAGAGCCGCCGAAAACGTGTTGTAGGCTATGATTATTGCGTGGTGAAACTGGGAAAGTCAGGTCGGATCAAAGGCATAGAGATTGATACGCGGCATTTCACCGGAAATTTCCCGCCTGCCGCCTCCATTGATGTATGCCGCACGCAGGATCATATGCCGGATGAGGATACCCATTGGACAGAAATTTTACCGACAAAGGAATTATCTGGCGACCGGCAACATTTTTTTGAGATTGGGAGCGATCAGGTCTGGAGCCATGTTCGGCTTAATATTTATCCCGATGGCGGGGTTGCGCGATTGAAAGTCTATGGGGTGATTGAGGTGGATTGGCCAGAAGTCTTGAACCAGGAATCAGGCCAAAAGATTGACCTTGCCGCTATGGAGTGGGGCGGGCGGGCAATTGGTTGTAACGATGCCCATTTTGGTCTGCCCATGAATATTATATCTCCGACACAGATGGAAAATATGGGCGATGGCTGGGAAACCAGAAGGCGCCGGACGGCGGGTCATGACTGGGCTGTCTTTGCCTTGGCCRCAACRGGYAKCATTGATCATGCGGTTATTGARACGACSTTTTTCAAGGGCAATTANCCCGRMYSGTTTNTCGCTTCAGGCSGSMWWKKTTKCSGSSMTGGMKGRTAMWRATWTKYTTRRWYAGWYAMMKWCMWRGMMSWKAWYSYTSMMGGAACAGAAACTATCTGCGGACGGGCGTCATGAGTTTACTTCAGAATTGCGGAATTTGGGGCCGGTCAGTCATGTGCGGCTTAACATTTATCCTGATGGCGGCATTGCCCGTATGCGCTTGTTTGGTCGTCCTGAAGTTTAACAGGCTAAAATTTAACAGATTTTATGTTTTTGACCGGCAGTATAAGTGGCTTTTATTACGCGGTCGTCGCCTAATGTCATTAATATGAAGAGTATTTCTTCTATATTGTTTGTGAATTCCATCCGATGACGGAGCAGGCTTGTGGCTTTTGGATTCAAGACCACCACATCGCCGGTTTTCCCCAGATCAAAAGAGCCTATGTCATGATCCAGATGTAAGGCGCGCGCCGCACCTAGGGTGATGAGATAAAAGGCCTGATAAGCGGTCAGGGTTCCGCCTCTTAATTGCGCAACTTTATAAGCTTCACCAAGGGTGACAAGCAGGGAGAGGGAGGTTCCGGCCCCCACATCGGTGCCGATGGCAACGGGAACCGAACTATTGGGGGATTGCGCGCGGGCCAAATCAAATAAGCCACTGCCGAGAAACAGGTTGGATGTGGGGCAATGGACCAAGGTTGTCTGCCGCTCATTAAGGCTATGCCATTCCGCATCAGTCAAATGAATGCCGTGACCCAGCAGGCTACGTGGGCCGGTTAATTCATAATGGTCATAAACGTCAAGATAGCCCTCATGCCCTGGAAAAAGTTGTTTCACCCAGGCAATTTCAGCAGGGCTTTCGGACAGATGACTTTGCACATATAGATTGGGAAATTCTTGTCTTAAAGCATGGGCAACTGTTAACTGCTCAGGCGAGCAGCTTGGGGCGAAACGCGGTGTGAGCGCATATAGATTCCGGCCTTTACCATGCCAGTTTTTAATGAGCTCTTTGCATTGGTCATAGGCCAGTTGCGGCGTGTCGAGCAGGGTTTCGGGCGCATTCCTGTCCATCATCACTTTGCCCGCGATCATGGCCATGTTGCGGCGGCTTGCGGCGTTAAATAAGGCCTCAACGGAGGCGGGGTGAACGGTGCAGAAACTCGCCGCAGCTTTGTCCAAATCGATGAATGTTCGGTTGAACCTTACCAGTAGCCTGGCCGCTTTTGTCACCATCAACCAGGATTTCACCCAACAACAGTTCGACCGTTTTGCGACCCTCCTGCAAAAAGATCTGCCCGGCGTCATTAGCCTGCAACTCGCCCCCAAGGGTATTGTGAAATATGTGACCAACCTGGAGAGAAACAGCAAAATAATAGGTCATAATTTATTTGCTGACGAAAACCGCAGATCCCTCGTGGAAGAATCCGTCCGCGATAAAAGTTATATCATCGCAGGACCCATTAACCTCATTCAGGGCGGTGTTGCCATTATCGCACGGCGCCCCCTGTTTTTCCCGGATAAAAAAAGCCAGGAAGACGTGTTCTGGGGGTTTGCGACGATCCTGATTGATGTGGACATGCTCTTAAAAGACGCCAATTTATCCGGCGTCGAAAAAGAGTTGAGCCTTGCCATTCGCGGGAAAGATGGCCTCGGGGAAAAAGGAGCGATATTCTATGGCGACAAAACCATATTTGATGAACCCCTCACCCTTGCAAATGTAGCGCTCCCCAACAGTAGTTGGCAGGTGGCCGCCGTAATAACCCACAACACTCTTTCCAATGAATTTCTCTTTTCCAAATCCTATTGGGTGCTGGCCTTATTGACAGCCCTGTTTATTTCCGTGATTTCCTATGCTCTTTTCAGCTGGCCGAAACGATTAAAAATTCAGGTTAGCCTGGCCACAGAAAGTCTGAGAACAACGCTCAATTCTATTGGTGACGCAGTTATCGCTACCGACATTTCCGGTAATATAACCCGGATGAATCCGATCGCGGAAAATCTAACCGGTTGGAACAGACAGCAAGCAATCGGTCTTCCCCTGACAGAGATTTGTGAAATCAGGCAACCGCTAAAGGGCAACCGGCAGATTAATCCGGTAGAAACCGTTCTTGGAAAGGGAACAGCCGTCAATGATGGTGACGCCACCATACTGATCTCCCGAAATGGCAGTAAGCATATGGTTGCCCATTCCGTGGCACCGATTAAAGATGATAAGGAAGAGACCAAGGGGGCCGTGCTTATCCTCAGAGATGTATCCGAAGAAAATGCGTTAAGACAGGACCTGTTGGAAAGCAACGAGCGGTTTCGGATTTTTGCCAATATCGGTGCCGACTGGCTTTGGGAAATGGATGAGTACCTTCGGTTCACCTTTTTCTCGGATACAATCCACAGAGTTACGGGACGCCCAACAACTGAGTATCTTGGAAAAACCCGTCAGGAAATTCAAGCTGACAATCCGAGCAATATCTGGATTCAGCATCAGCAGGATCTGGATAACCGCCGGCCTTTCAAAGACTTCAGATACAGGGTTGCAGAGGATGATGGACGCCATTTTACCTGGTCGATTAGCGGCAAACCGTTATTTAACTCAGAGGGAGAGTTCATCGGGTATCGCGGTACCGGCACCAACATCACCGACAGTATCCGTCTGGAGGAACAACTCAGGCGTTCCAATAAAATGGATGCTGTTGGCCAATTGACCGGCGGCATCGCCCACGATTTTAATAATATTCTGGGAATTGCCTTAGGCAATCTTGAACTTCTCCAGGAAAAAATACCAAACAATGACGCCCGGTCGCACTTCGTTATCTCGGCCCTAAAGGCCATAACACGTGGCGGCGAAATTACCAGAAAGCTTTTGGGCTTCTCCCGTAAAGATGCCAATGTTATCAGTTTAACGGCCCTTAATCCGTTCATTGAAAATATCGAAGATCTGGTCGCCAAATCACTCACTGCGTCGATCAGGGTTGAAACCCAACTCACGGAACAATTATGGCGGGTTGCAATCGACCCCGGCGATCTTGAAGATGCAATTCTGAACCTGTCCCTGAACGCCAGAGATGCCATGCCGGAAGGCGGATCCCTCATTATCAAAACAGAAAATGTCGTCCTTGATGACGATTTTGTCGTGAGAAATCCCGAAATTCGCGCCGGCAATTACGTCATGATCTCTGTCAGCGATACGGGAAATGGAATGAGCGAAGATATTCAGGACAAAATTCTGGAACCCTTCTTTACCACAAAAGATCATGGTAAAGGCACCGGGCTTGGCTTGAGTATGGTTTACGGTTTTGTTCAGCG
>NVVM01000030.1 GCA_002402225.1 Alphaproteobacteria bacterium | reverse complement strand
CAAACCCTGCGCGACGAGGGTGTGCTGGCCGACGAGCCTGTGGTTAACGGCTGAAATTAAGAGCAAGATTGAACATGGCCGCTATGAAAAGTCGCCATTGGCGCGGCAAGGCATCCTTTTTCTCTGCCAAAATAAACGGATTAAAATCGGCCTTTTTTATGGTTTTCAAGTAACTGCGGGCCAGTGACGTCAAGAGAAACGCTGGTCTGGAAGTGCCATCAATACGCCCCTTATTGGCTGTGATATAATCCAGATGAGGCTGGGCTTGATGGCAGAGAGCCTCAATGATAGATTTTGTTTCAGCGCCCCCTTCTGGTGAAAGGAATTTGGCATGGAATAACCCCTGTTTAGCCATTAAATCCACGGGAATATAGCTTTTTTTCAAAGATAAATGATAGGGAACCGCGCGAATGATGCCCAGATAACCCCAGACTATACCCAGCCTTTGGGCCAAATCATCAATATCCCTCTGACMCAGAATATGAACCGCAAGGCAAGATAATTGGCCCGCCGTTCGCGATAAATATTTTTCGAGGGCGGCATTATTTTGCAGAGGTTCATCATAAAGATCTTGCGCCCGAGCATCAATGATAGCCATCAGACTATCGCGGCAAAGTCCATGTTGCGCTATTGCGGTTGATAAGTCTGGAATAACCTCATGATTTCGCATGTCCCCCTGAAAAATACCCTCTATGGCCTCACGCCACCATTGCAGCCTTATTTCCCCCAGCATGGGCTCAGAAACCACTTCTCTGATTTTGGATATTTCATAATTAAAAGCATAAAGCGCGAAAAGAGCCGAACGCTTTTCGGCAGGAGAATATAGMATAGTTAAATAACGGTCATGATCATATTTATCGACCATTCTTTGACAATATAGATGCGGGGCACTGTTTTCTGTCATTCTCATTATTTTTATATTCACGGCACAAAGGCACCATTTATCCTAAAGAAGTTCTGCTTATTAATAATAACATATGGCAATATTTTGACGCATGCCAAAGAAACTGTTACCCTTGCCGCCGTCCAAACAGGGACGAAATTCTATCGGAGAGGGGTATTAAAAGAATCCGGAAGTAATTTCATAGACTTGGTATATAATAGACTTGGTATATAATAGACTGGGTATATAAATCAATAATAGGAAAAAACACAGGAAATAACAATGAGCAAAATTCTCGAATCATTGCCGCTAACCATTGTTGCCGGCATCGTGCTGACCGTCGTTATGGTCTTCGCGACAAATCAATTGGAAAGCATGAATCAATCGGGCCCTGAAAAGGCCATTTCCGATTTACAGAAAAAAATGAATTAAGGGTGGAAATATAAAATGGAAGATTTTATCGTATTCTCCGTGCGTTATCTGCACGTAATATGTGGTATCATGTGGATTGGTATCCTATGGTATTTTAACTTTGTTCAAATACCAAGCATGCCGAAAATTCCCGATGAGCAGAAGCCGGCCATAAGCAAGGTTATTGCGCCGGAAGCTTTGTTCTGGTTCCGCTGGGGCGCCGCTGGAACCGTATTATTTGGTTTGATCCTTGCCGTCATGAATGGTTATATGCATGAGGCCATGACATTCCAGCAACCGGATATCGGTTTTGGCATGTGGCTTGGTCTGATCATGGCCTTCAATGTATGGTTTATCATATGGCCCGCGCAAAAGATTGCCTTGGGTATTGTTGAGGCAGACGCTGCCGCAAAACCCGCTGCAGGACGGCGGGCCATGCTCTTTTCGCGGACAAACACCATGCTGTCCATTCCCATGCTCTATTCCATGATTTCTGTTCAGAACCCTCCCGGGCTTTAATGAACATATCATAGAGATATTTAATCATAAGGCCGGACATTCATTGTCCGGCCTTATTTCATTTTAAACCACAGCAATGAGGGCAGCGGCAACTTTACGGCCTTCTGCCAGCAATATGTTATAGGTTCTGGCCGCCGCGCCTGTTGCCATTACATCAACTGAAAAACCTTCGGTTTCTAGCTTGCTTTTCAGCAGCTTGTTCAGAAAAACCATTTTTTCACCGGTGCCGATCAAGAGAATGTCAATACCCCCTTTTTGGCCCAAGACACGCGCAAGGCTTTCATAGGTGATTGAGATTATATCACTGATTTCCCAGGGGTAATAACCTTTAGGCGTGATCAAAATAGAGCCCCTCATACGTTGCCCGCCAATACGAAANCCCCCATCACCATAAGATGATAAACTGGTCTCAYTTTGTGAGGAGATTTCTTTAAACTCCATATGAGTAACCTTTAATTTGGGGGAAGTATTTCCATATTACCATTATCATCAACATCATAAGGCTCGCGCCGCATTTCCACCCATAACAATACCGGGGCCGCAATGAATATGGAGGAATAAGTCCCGACAAAAACACCCCAGATCATGGCCGCCGAAAATCCATGGAGCCCCTCACCGCCAAGAAAGAACAAAGAAAACAAGGCTATTAATGTGGTCACAGATGTCATAACCGTACGCGACAATGTGTCATTAATACTAAGGGTCAATAGATCCACCATGGGCATTTTACGATATTTTCGTAAGTTTTCCCTGATACGGTCATAAACCACCACCGTATCATTCAGGGAATAACCCACAATGGTCAAAATGGCCGCAATCGTCGAAAGATTAAATTCAAGTCCCGTTAAGGAAAACATACCAATAGTCAGAACCACATCATGGACCAGGGCAATCACGGCCCCCATACCAAACTGCCATTCAAACCGAAACCATATATAAATAAGCACGGCACCAATAGCCAAGACAACCGCCATTATGCCGTCGGCTATCAGCTCGCCAGAAACAGTTGATCCTACTGTTTCTGTACGCCGATAACTTATTTCGCCGTCTATTGCGCTGGGCAAAATATGACGTACTTTTTCGACGACTTGATCTACGCTAAGGCCTTCTTGATGTTCCAGACGGATCAATACGTCATTTGCAGCACCAAATTCCTGCACCTTAACATCCCCCATGTTCAGGCTCGACATTGCAGAACGAATTGCGCCAATATCTGCGGGGCCCTCGGTGCCGATTTCGATCATAATACCGCCTTCGAAATCAATACCGAAGTTCAACCCTTTGGAGAAATACATCCCAAAGGCCGCAACAACCATCAGCACCGACAGGACATAGGTAAATTTTCGATAATTAATAAATTTGATATGGGTATTTTCTGGAACCAGTTTCAATAACATCTCATAGGCCCCTTATATTTTCAGTTTAGTTGGGCGTTTGCGAACGGCCCAGAAGGATATTATCATACGTGACATGYTGACGGCTGTGAACATAGATGTGGCAATCCCGAWGGCAAGTGTCACGGCAAACCCTTTAATCGGGCCGGAGCCAAACTGGAACAGAATTAAGGCCGCGATGAACGTCGTGACATTCGCGTCAATGATAGTGCTAAAGGCTTTGTCATAGCCCGCATCTAATGACGATAAAGCATTTTTACCTTTATGGTATTCTTCACGTATTCTTTCAAATATCAATACATTCGCATCCACGGCCATTCCGACGGTCAAAACAATTCCCGCCACTCCGGGCATAGTCAATGTTGCACCAAGGGTTGATAGAATGCCAAAAATCAAACAAAGATTAACCGTCAGAACAAAATTTGTTACTAAACCAAAGGTGCCATAAGTTAGAAAGATATAAACCATAACAGCCACAAGACCTATCAATGCTGCTGTTTTACCGGCTTCGATRTTATCCGCGCCCAGATYGSKSCCGMCRRTKCYYWYSTSMMCGAYGGTSMMMSRTGSSKGSWRKKCKCCMRYGCSTWKSWMRMGGSSGMGWKCMCWRGYSRYWKCNAACGSWRWWWKKKCCGSWMRKWWKSCSGSATYSASMCARAATAGGCGATTGAATATTTGGGGCGCTAATCACCACGCCGTCCAATATAATGGCGAACTGCCTATTAACATTTTTACGGGTAACATCAGCAAATTTTTTACCGCCAATTCGATCAAAGCGAAAGCTCACCACGGGCCGATTATCCTGATCATAACCAAGGCCAGCATCAACCAGATTTTCTCCGGTAAGGATTTTACGTCTGCTCACCACAATAGTGTCTGCTGCCCCCGGATAACGTTCACTTTCCGCCATAGGAAATCTTTCGTTGCCGGGCGGCACTCTATCTAACGGCCCGACAGCACTCTTCACAAGTTGAAAGGACAGTTTAGCTGTTTTGCCAATAATCTGTTTCAGCTTTTGCGGGTCATCAAAACCCGGAACTTGCACCAAGATACGTCCCGTACCCTGTTTTTGAATTTTAGGCTCAGTTGTCCCCATACCGTCAATACGGCGGCGAATAACCTCTATAGACTGGGTGATGACCTCATCTCCGCGCACGATCAGACCATCTTCGGTCAGCTTAACAACAATAACGCCGCCCGCAGCCACGCTATATTCAATATCCGCCGTACCAATGCCGGTTAAGGATCCCCCGATCATTTCAATGCTGTCATCAATGACGGCAAGGGCTTTTTCCAACTGGCTTTTATCCGTCAGATTAAAATGGATAGAGTCGTTACGAATAGAACTGCGTAAAACAATTTTTTCCGCCCTGAGCGCATCCCGTATATCTGCCCGTTTGGACTCCAGTTTTTCCTTTTTAACCTCGGTCAGATCCACTTCCATCAAAAGATGAACGCCGCCTTGTAAGTCAAGCCCAAGCGTGACTTGTTTATGAGGTAAAAAATCAGGATAATTTTTTAACTGATCATCTGTTAGAAAATTAGGAACAGCCATCATTATGCCCACAAAGGACAATAACGTGATCATAATAATTTTCCACCGGGGGAAATTTAACATAGGCTTTTCCAGTTATTTTTCTGGTTATTTCTTTACGGCGGTGTCATTGGCAGGGGCAGGCTTACCGACAACTGTAGAAATAGTTGAGCGAATAACTTTTACCTTCACGCCGGATGCAATTTCCAATTCGATTTCATTATCATCAATCACTTTTGACACTTTGGCAACAATGCCGCCTGATGTGACGACATTATCGCCCCGGCGCAATGCCGCAACCATATTTTTATGTTCTTTTACGCGCTTTTGCTGCGGCCTGATCATCAAAAAATAAAATACCGCGATGATAAGAATGAATGGTAGAAACTGCATCAAGGCGCTTCCCCCGCCGCCAGCGTCGGCTGTTTGCGCAAATGCTTCAGATATAAACATAATTTTCTTCCTCTAAATATTCCCAAAGGCGGCACTATACATGCCACAGATTATTTTTCAACATCATTGGCATATAGGAAAGCTTTATCCTGAATACAAGTTATATTTTACATTCTATTATGTTTATTAGCCGCTTTCATTATGCTAAGTAACAAAAGATGAAACAGCAAGATGATATATCAACGCGAATAGCAGAAGCTCTTGAAAGACTGGCCCCGGCAAAATTATTGGCACCTGACTTTGACGCTGCGGATGCCTTTATCTGGAATATTGCACCGGATCAATTGGTGCCTGTCACATCCGTTAATCATGTGGATATAAAGTTATTGCAGGCTATCGACCAAATGCGGGATATTTTAAGTCAAAATACCCAACAGTTTGCCAATGGTTTCCCGGCCAATAACGCCTTGCTTTGGGGTGCACGCGGTATGGGAAAAAGCGCCTTGGTCAAAGCATTGCACGCACAAATCCGTAYGCCAGATARTAAAGCTCTGGCCCTGATTGAAATTCACCGGGAAGATATCTTCAGCCTGCCGCGCCTTCTTAATCATATCAGGAACACCAAACGGCGCGTGATCCTTTTTTGTGACGACCTTTCCTTTGATGATGATGACAGCAGTTATAAATCGCTTAAGGCCGTACTTGAGGGCGGCATTCTGGGGCGGCCCGAAAATGTTATCTTTTACGCCACATCTAACCGCCGGCACCTCATGCCGCGCCCCATCATTGAAAATGAACGCTCTACGGCCACCGCACCAGCAGAATCAGTCGAAGAAAAAGTTTCTTTATCGGACAGATTCGGGCTGTGGTTAGGCTTTCACAGCTGCTCGCAGGGTGATTATTTAGCCATGATTGATGGCTATCTGGACTATTATAACATTGAGGGGGACAAAGAAGTTTATCAAACGCAAGCCCTTGAATGGGCAAAAACAAGGGGCGCAAGGTCTGGTCGTGTGGCGTGGCAATTCATTCACGATCTGGCCGGACGCCATAAGATTACCCTTTAAGATATCGCACGGGATTAACGGCGCGGGTGGCTTTACGCATTTCAAAATGAAGCTGCGGCTGGTTCACGCCGCCAGATTGACCCACCCGGGCAATAGACTGCCCCCGCTTAACCGTTTGCCCCTTGGTAACCAATATGGCCGAATTATGAGCATATGCAGTTATCCAGCCTTCACTGTGACGGATTAATATTAACTTGCCAAAGCCTTTAATTTTATTTCCGGTATAAACAACAACGCCGTTTTGCGCCGATCTGACATAGCTGCCTGAATTGGCCGCAATATTTATACCGTCATTATGATACCCTTTTGCCTTTGGGCCAAAAGAAGAGAGAATTCGTCCCTTTACAGGCCACATAAACCCCTGTCCGCTTTGCGGCGGCGGCGGATGATTTACATTAAATTTCTTTTTATTACCACCTTGGAAATTACCCTGCATTTTCCCTGGCACCTTTAATTTTTGACCTATGGCCAGCGCATARGGTCTTTTAATATTATTAAGCCGGGTGAATATGGTCATATCCTCGTTATATTTTCGAGAGAGGCTGTAAACTGTATCGCCTTTTTTGACAATATGAACCGCCATTGCGGGGCTTTTTAATTTTTGTCCGGGATATAACAGATAAGGCGGCTTTAGCTTATTTGTTAGAATAATTTCCCGAACAGTGACCTTATGACGCCTTGACAAGGCATAGATCGTATCGCCTTTTCGAACATGAATGATTAAGGGTTTTTTCGAAGGGCTTTCGGGGAATACCTGTATTTTTGTCGTCGTGATTTTTTTTCGAATTGGCTTGTCGCGCGGCACCGGAATGGGATGGGGCGTATTTTTTGCATATTGCTTAATCGGAATGGCATGCTGATATCTTGTGCTAAAAGAATGGCCCTCCTGACAGGCGGACAGCATACCGCTGACGCTTAGAATAACCATGGTTTTCAAAAGCAGATTATATATCTTCATGAACCTACTGTAAAAAGTCTATTTCTTAATTTCAACTCTATTCATGATTCATGAACGATACCGGGCAGTAATGGCACAAATTTAACCGGCATCAGGTTTTCCTCCATAAATTCATCTTCCCTGCGGGTAATACGTATAATATGCTGGGTTTTTCCTTGGGCTCCAATGGGTATAACCATAATGCCTCCGATCTTTAATTGCTGTAATAGCAACTCTGGAATTTCTTCTGAGGCTGCTGTCACCATAATGCGATCAAAAGGTGCCTGTTCGGGCCATCCTTTCATCCCATTACCAAAAAGAGTTGTGATATTAAAAATATTCAATTTTTTGAACATTTCTGTCGCCCCGTTTAATAAAGGCAAATGGCGTTCTATTGTGAATAGCCGGCGACATAATTTAGCCAAAACCACAGATTGATAACCGGATCCTGTGCCGACTTCCAGAATTTTATGGTTTTTTGAAATGCCCAGCGCCTCTGTCATAAAGGCGACGACAAAGGGCTGGCTAATGGTTTGGCCACTATTGATCGGAAGGGCGGCATTTTCATAGGCCTGACTGCGCAACACCTTTGGTATAAAGTCTTCGCGAGGGATGGCGGCAATAGCGGATAAAACACCCTCATCCTTTATGCCCTCATCGCGCAATTCTGATAAAAGGCGCGCTTTTTTATCTGATAAGGCCAAAGTCATTAAAAATCTTTATCCATTTGTTCTTTAATGGTTAAAAGAGAGTTCTTATGCGTAAGATTAAGGTGTAATGGCGTGACAGATATATAGCCATCTTTAATGGCTGCAAGGTCAGTCTCCGGTTCGGGCTCTCCATATTCCCGCCGAAAACCTATCCAGTAATAATTTCCGCCTCTGGGGTCTTTCCGTTTTTCAATGAAGAGTTCCGCATCATCTCTGAAACCCTGATGGGTGGTTCTTATCCCTTTGAGCTTATCCGGATAAAGCGGAAAATTAACATTCATGAATACACCGGCTTGCCAAGGTACAGAAATTAATTTTTTTAAAACTGAAAGCCCGCGTTCTCTGGCAATCTGATACAAATCAGAAGGATAGTCCCGCTTGATTTCCTGACTGAAGGCAATTGAGGGGATATGGCAAATAGTACCCTCCATCGCCGCAGAAATTGTGCCGGAATAGGTCATATCCTCCGCCAGATTAACCCCCCTGTTCACGCCAGAGAGCAGCAAAGTGGGCTTTTCCGGCATAAGCGTGTGTGTTGCCATCATGACGCAATCCGTGGGTGTTYSCTWTNYSGAGAAAAACTTTTCATCAATCTGACGGTAACGCACAGGTTCATGCAAAGACAATGAATGGCCCTTGCCGCTTTGCTCTTCCTCCGGCGCAACAATCCAGACATCATCGCTGATTGATCTGGCCATGCCTTCCAATAGCTTCAGGCCCGGTGAATTATAACCATCATCATTGGTGATTAATATACGTGTTGAAATAGAACTACTCATGACGCTCTATCRCCTTTTTTCCCGCCATGTAGGGCCGAAGCGCTTCTGGAATAACGATACTGCCATCCTGTTGCTGATAATTTTCCAATAGGGCAACCAGCGTGCGGCCAACAGCAAGCCCGGAACCATTAAGTGTATGAACAAAACGGGTTTTCTTTTCGCCGGCGGCCCGGCAACGGGTATTCATACGGCGCGCCTGAAAATCACCGGTATTGGAGCAGCTGGAAATTTCACGGTATGCCCCTTGTCCCGGCAGCCAAACCTCAAGATCATAGGTTTTTTGTGCGGCAAACCCCATATCACCTGTGCATAAGATCAATTTACGATAGGCCAAATCAANACGTTGCAGTATTTGCTCGGCGGCCCCTGTCATACGTTCCAGTTCGTCCCGGCTTTGTTCCGGCGTTGTAATGCTGACCAGTTCCACCTTGTTAAATTGATGGAGCCGGATCATGCCGCGCGTATCACGGCCTGCGGAACCTGCCTCTGACCGGAAACACTGGCTTAACGTTGTATATCGGCGCGGCAGCGTTTCTTCTTCCAATATATCCTCGCGAACAATATTGGTCAGCGGGACTTCTCCTGTCGGGATCATATAATGGCCAGACGTGGCTTCGAAAAGGTCATCTTTAAATTTGGGGAGGTTGCCTGTACCAAAAAGCGCATGATCGCGCACCAAGAACGGCACACTGGTTTCCTGATAACCAAATTCTGAAGTATGGATGTCGAGCATGAAAGAAGATAGCGCGCGTTCTAATTTCGCCAAATCCCCCTGCAATATAACAAAACGTGCGCCGGACATGCGGGCCGCGCCTTCAAAATCCATCATTTTCAGGGTTTCGCCCAAATCAAAATGTTGTTTAGGCTCAAAGTCAAATTCCGGAACCCTGCCCCATTTCAAAATTTCAACATTATCCTCTTCGCCGCTGCCGTCCGGCACATCATCACTTGGGATATTATCCAGCCGGCACATTTTTTGATTTAATTCTTCAGCAAGATGACGCACATCTTCTTCCAAGGCTGTCATGCGGGCTTTGATATCGGCGACTTCCTTGATGATTTCGGCGGCATCCAGACCTTTTGATTTTGCCTGACCAATCTCTTTGGAGGCGGCATTGCGCCGGGATTGACAATCCTGCAATTGGGTTTTCTTTTCACGTAAATTTGTGTCAAGCGCGATTAAAGCCGCAGATTGCGGCGCAATATTACGCCTGCCCCAGCCCAGATCAAAAGCTTCGGGCGTTTCCCGAATAGCCTTGATATCAAACATTTTTTTTGTCCTTAATGGTTAAGCGAATAAAAATAATTGAGATTTCATATAAAATAAGTATCGGTATGCCAAGCCCGATCTGACTAACGGGATCCGGCGGCGTCATGATGGCGGCAAAGGCAAAAGCYGCCACAATCATATATTTTCGTTTAGCCGCAAGGCCATCTGCCGTTACAATGCCGACCCGCGCCAAAAGAATCAATAGAACTGGCAGTTGGAAACTAATGCCAAAAGCCAGAATAAGCAGCATGACAAGTGACCAATATTCCCTGACCGTTGGTAACAGTTCAATGGACAATACGCCCGCCAGCTTTTCTTTACTTATGCCCGCAGCGTCGCCAAGAACATCGGGRGMRAYCSRSTGCKGCCCNASCTGAAASGACATRRAGAAATTCCASGCATTKGGAATAACCAGRTAATARGCCAGRGMYGCSCCCAWRAGAAACARKACMGGYGTSCCGATCARAAASGGCAGNAAAKSCCTTNTTCTCATTWCCATAYAGSCCCGGGGCAACAAATTTCCATAATTGAATAGAAATCAGGGGAAAGGTAAGGCAAAAGGCGGCAAAAAAGGAAATCTTCAGATACACAAAAAAGGCCTCATGCATGCCGGTATAGATCATTTTGGCATCCTGACCATATTTTAGGGATACATCGACATAGGGCTGCGCCAAAAAAACATAAATTTCTTCGTTGAAATAAAAACACACAACAAAAGCCACAAGTATATAGCTGGCCACCCAAAGAAGTCGTCGCCTAAGCTCTATCAAATGCTCTAATAACGGCGCTGCAGATTTATCAAGTGCATCTGTTTCGTCTTTTTTCTCTGGCAGATCAGTCATACAGGATCCTTTTTGTCCTGTTCTTCTTCCGGCTTAATATCTGGTGCCGTATCATTCGCATCTAATGG
This sequence comes from Alphaproteobacteria bacterium, assembly GCA_002402225.1. GTDB lineage: Bacteria > Pseudomonadota > Alphaproteobacteria > Sphingomonadales > Emcibacteraceae > Paremcibacter. Next base: position 19,875 of record NVVM01000030.1, on the reverse strand, counting down.
AATATTTCCGGCTTCGTTCAATTTTCGGGTGACTTCCTCTAATTCAACCTCATCTGCCATTTGCTTGATGCTGGTTTGAAATTCCTGTCCCATGGCCCTGATTTTTGAAATAAACCGGCCAATATTGCGCAGCAGCGCGGGCAAGTCTTTTGGTCCAACCACGATAACGGCCAGTAAGACAATCATAAACATTTCTATCATGCCGATATCGAACATTTTACGTCCCGGGAATTAAATTAACTATTGGTTTTCTTAGACTTTATGTCTTTAACATCAGTTTCTGATTTTTGATCAATGACTTTTGGATCCTGCTTTATTTCAGCCGAATCTATATCTTCTTCTGACATGCCCTTTTTGAAACTTTTGATGCCTTTCGCCACGTCACCCATAAGGTCGGAAATTTTCCCCCGACCAAATAGTAAAACCAATAATAAAACAACAATAGCAATCTGCCAAAAACTTAAGCCCATGAGTATTCTCCTTTTTGAAGAGCATTTTTTTCACCTTGGAACCATACGGGGATGACGTATATTCCGTGAAATTACATGATGAAAATCAACGAAATTGGATAGGAAAGCAACATAAAAAATATTTATTACATTGAAACGCTTTATTCCCCGGCAGAGCCCGGTAATTCTGCCAGTAATTCGGCTTGTTCTTCCACCGGTTTTTCATCACCCAGAAGGTTAAGACGGGAGGTATTCACATTGGCCAGAAAACCCGCTGCCTTTAATTCCGAGAGACCGGGCAGGTCTTTAATGTTGTTCAGCCCGAAATGAACCAGAAAATTTTCCGTTGTGCCATAGGTCATTGGCCTGCCGGGGGTTCTGCGGCGGCCCATGGGCTTGATCCACTCTGCTTCCATTWATACGTCAAGGATGCCTTTGCTTAATGATACGCCGCGTACCTCTTCTATTTCAGCGCGCGTWACMGGCTGGTGATAAGATATTATCGCCAGTGTTTCAACCGCCGCCCGCGACAGCCTTTTATCTTCTGCGACTTCTTTTCTTAGCAAGAATGCCAGATCAGGGGCCGTCTGAAACACCCATTTCCCGGCAATTTCTACGAGGTTCACGCCGCGTTCTGCATAATGTTCCTGCAAATTTCGTAACAAGCCATCAATTTGCACACCTTCGGGCAAACAGTCTGCAAGCGCAATCGAGGATAATGGTTTATCACTGGCGAATAATAAGGCTTCTATTATTCGGGTATGTTCAATGGTTTCCATGACTTTTCCTTATTTTCGCTTAATCCTTACGATCCGTTTTTCTAATGAATAACGGGCCAAACACCTGTTTCTGAACAATTTCGGCCTTTCCTGAACGCGCCATTTCCAGGGAAGCCGTGAACAGGCTTGCTTTAACAGACCGCTTCATATTATCTCCCATGTCAGAATCAGTGTTAGAATCCGGCAGAAACTGGTATAAATCCGTCCAGTCAACGGCAAGTCCGATCATCCCTTTTAAACGTTCCAATGCTTGATCCAATGTATAAACATCTCTTTTATGGATACGAATATCGGCAATAGAATTTCGTGTTTTATGATCGGCATAAACCCTGAGCAAGTCATATAARCTCAATTCAAATATGGCATTTTTGGTCACAATCACAGATTCCGGCATTCCGCGTGCGAACACATCCCGCCTTAATTGATTGCGTGACATCAGGCGCGCAGAAACCTCCCTGATGGCGCTTAGCCTCTGTAGCTGATAGGTCAGGCGGGCGGCCATTTCTTCTGCGGAGAGGTCTTCTTCTGAATTTTCTTCGGGCRAGAGCAAGCGTGATTTTAAATAAGCCAGCCAAGCCGCCATCACAAGGTAATCCGCCGCCTTTTCAAGTTTTTGCACTTTGGCTTCGGCCACGAATTTTAAGAACTGTTGTACCAGCTCCASWRKWRRMWYSTSKKWSMSRTCMMCWTYKYGSSKYSKRGCGAGGRCMMGKARAWSATSRAGCGGGCCTTCGAAGCCATCAATATCAAGGATCAGAACCGCCTCACCATCCGGCGCGCTCTGAGCTGCATGGGTAAATTCTAATTGCTCTTTTATCTCTTTGTCGTTCATTCATTCTCTTAAAATTAACTTGGCGCGATCCATACGGCCAATTGTTGAACAAGATCAATGACGGGCATCAACACCGCCCATAAAATATTCAAGTCCAGCCCAATTTGCCGCCCGAGCATCGGCAACAGGAATAAACCGATTATGATGAACATACCATATGGTTCAACCCGTGATAAGGGCCGCGCGATGATATCCGGCAATAAGCCAACAGCAACCCTCCCCCCATCCAAAGGCGGGATTGGTAGCATGTTAAACACCGCAAGAAGTGCATTGATAAAGATAGCATATTTAATATTTTCCACCAACCAAACACCGGCAACATTGGGTAAGAACCCTACCACATGCAGTAAAAGCGCGGCACATATGACCAAAATTATATTTGCCGCTGGCCCCGCAAGTGCAACCAGCACCATATCTCTGCGGGGGTTGTTCAGGTTATTAAAATTTATGGGGACGGGTTTGGCATATCCAAATAAAAAACCGCCAGACATTAATAACATCAATGGTAAAATTATTGTGCCAAAAATATCAATATGAACAATTGGGTTAAAACTTACCCGCCCGAGTAATTTTGCCGTATTATCCCCTAATTTATAGGCCACCCAGGCATGGGCCGCTTCATGAAATGTTATTGCTAAAAGCAATGGCAGTACGATCACAGGCAACAGCTGTAGAAAATCCATGTCAGTGAAATCCAGTTAATTTTTACTTAAGTTACATACATATTAATTTTTGAGGACTTTCTCCAGCCATTTAACCAGTTCATCTGCATCAACTTCTGAAATTTCATCGCGTGACTTGAACATATCCGCTATCCAGTTCTCACTTGCCACATTAACATCATATAAAGCCTCCAGCACCGCGCGGCGCTCTGTCAGCGGCGCGTTGCAATGAAGGATAAGATCACACCCTGCTCTTAAGGCCTGCTTGGCATTGGCTGAGGGGTTGCCTGACAGAGCTTTCATATTGACATCATCAGAAATCAACACACCCTTAAAGCCGATTTCTTCCCGGATCACCTGCCGGATCACTTTTTCCGACAGGGTCGCAGGATTTACCGCATCTATGGCCGAATAAATCACATGAGCTGTCATGGCAAGTGGCATATGATTTAAGGCCTTAAAGGGGGCAAAATCGGTTCTGGATAATATATCCCGCGAAGTCTCGACAAGGGGCAAGTCAATGTGGCTATCTACTGTTGCGCGGCCATGACCCGGTATATGCTTTATAACTGGCAAAACGCCGCCAGACAGCAGGCCTTCGCAAGCTGCCTCACCCAATTTTGCCACTATATCCCCATTTTCACCGTATGATCTATCGCCAACCACTTTATCCGCGCCCGAGAAATATAGATCCAATAAGGGGTAACAATTAACGGATATGCCCAAAGACCTGAGTTCATCTGCCATCAAACGGGCATTTATCTTGGCGGCAACCAAGCCCATCTCACTATCTTTTTCATATAACGTGAGCAGTGCCTTTCCGCTTGGGGGTTTTCGCCAATATTCCGGGTTCAGGCGGCAGACACGTCCGCCCTCCTGATCAATGAAGATCGGAACATCTTCGCGGCCAACCGCTTTTTTCATCTCATCGGTTAGTCTTTTAAGCTGATCTGGTGACTGGCAATTCCGAGCGAATAATATAAAGCCAAAAGGGTCTAGGTCTTTAAAAATCGCCGTCTCATNAGCGGTTAAAGAAAGACCATCACAATCCAATATTACGGGCCTTGCCATCTATTTTACCATCACAATGCAGGCTTGTTTCTTTGTCTTTAATCCGGCGCAGATATTATCTGCCTGCTCTCTTGAAGTAACCAGCCCCCCTCTAAGTCGATAAAGAACGCCTTTTTTGCCCAGGTCAATCATCATGACATCGGGATTGAGGCCTGATAAAAGGGCGGGGTTATCATTCTTAAGATTTTTCCATAGCTGTTCGGCGGTTTCCTTCTTGCTGAAAGCCCCGAGCTGAACAAGAAAGCCATCAGCGCCGCCTTTTACAGACGGGGCAATAGCAGCGACAGTTTCAGCGACAGATTCTGGTTTGACAACAAGACTTTCGCCCTGATCATTTTCCTTTGGCGAAGCAACAATGGTTGTATCGACAATTTTTTCTGGCGTTTTTATTCTTGGTCTGTCAAGAGGCAGCTCCGCGCTGGCCCCAAGGCTTTCACCCTGTTCAGTTTCGCCAGAAGTCACGCGGTTGAAAACATTTTTATCCTGATTGAGGACTTCCAGGCCGCCCGGATTTTCCGGCTTTACTTTTATGACAGAATTATCTGCCCGCACGACTGGCACCGGCCCGTTATTCGCGCCTTCCATATAACTATACCAGATCAACCCCCCAAAGATGGCTAAAATAATAACCGTTAACGCCGCCACAAACATACGGCGGCCTGTCATATCGCCTTCGTCCGTATATTCCTCCGGTAATGGCTGCAGCCATGATGATTTTTCATTTTCATCCGACATTCTAAATCCCTTCCCGTGATTTTGCTTTTCTACATTTCCTGAACTGGTTCCACACCTAATATATCCAGTCCTGCGGCAATAATATTCGCCGTCGCCGTAATTAGGGCCAATCGAGATAAAGTCGTATCTCTATCATCTTCGATTATGAAGCGAAGATCAAGATGATCATTGCCTTTATTCCATWAGCCATGAAATTCAGAGGCCAACTCATAAAGAAAATAGGAAATTCTATGGGGCTCGCGTGCGAGGGCGGCACTTTCGACAAAACGCGGCCAATTCATCATATYCTTGATCAGCGCCAATTCACTTTCATCCTTTAACAKGCTCATATCCGCAGTGACCAGTGCCGCCGCAGAAACATCCATATCAGGATATGCCTCCAGAGCCTTGCGGAAAACTGAATATACCCTTGCATGGGCATATTGCACGTAAAATACCGGATTATCCTTTGATTGTTCCGTCACGCGCGCAAAGTCAAACTCAAGAGAAGCATCATTTTTGCGAGTCAACATGATGAAGCGCACCACATCCTTGCCCACCTCATCCACAATATCGCGCATGGTGATAAAGGCCCCCGAACGTTTTGACATTTTTACGGGTTTGCCGTCCCTGAGCAATTTAACCATCTGGCACAGCCGAACATCAAAGTCTATTTCGCCTTCACTCAGGGCATCAATGACTGATTCAACGCGCTTGACATAGCCGCCATGATCCGCGCCCCAGACATCAATCAGATGTGTAAAACCGCGTGTCATTTTATCATAATGATAGGCCACATCTGCGGCAAAATAAGTCCAGCTGCCGTCTGATTTCTTGACGGCCCGATCAACATCATCGCCAAAATCGGTAGATTTAAACAGGGTTTGCGGACGTTCTTCCCAATCATCCGGCTTTTTGCCCTTTGGCGCCTCCAATATGCCCGTATAAATCAGGCCTTTGTCAGCAAGTTTATCCAGAGCAGTTTGAATTTTTCCGCTTTCATGAAGCGTAGCCTCCGAGAAAAATACATCATGCTTAATGGAAAGCGYAGCAAGGTCTGCGCGGATCATAACCATCATGGCATCCGTGGCAAACTGCCGAATATCCTTGAGCCATTCACTCTCGTCCGCCTCCAGCCAYYTRTTRCCGTATTTATCCRCCAGCGCCTGCCCCACGGGAATTAAATAGTCACCGGGATATAAGCCTTCTGGAATTTTGCCAATATCAACGCCCAGAACTTCCAGATATCGCAGATAAGCGGATCTGGCCAACACATCAATCTGGCCGCCTGCGTCATTGATATAATATTCGCGGGTCACATCATATCCGGCAAAGGCCATTAAAGAGGCCAAAGCATCACCAAAAATTGCGCCCCGGCAATGACCAACATGAAGCGGCCCTGTCGGATTGACCGAAACATATTCCACATTGACTTTATCATGACGGCCTATTTCTGAACGGCCATAATCTTTTCCGGCTTTCAGTATATTCGGTACCTGTGACTGGATTATCTCTTGCTGCAAAGTGATATTTATAAAACCGGGGCCGGCNACATCCACCTTTTCAACACCATCCATAAGCTTAAGTCTATCCGCGATCAGCTCGGCAATATCACGGGGCTTCATACGCGCTTGCCGGGTCAGCACCATGGCTATATTGGTCGAGATATCACCATGAGAGGCATCACGCGGCGGCTCGATCGTCACATTTTCAAGCTCGAGGCCTTTGGGTAATTTATTGCTATCCCCAAGGTCAGAAACGATCGTTTTCAGGGCATTAAAATAAGTATCAAAAATATTCATAATTCAGGCAACTCATAATTCAAACAGCGATGTATCAAATAATCTTTTATGTTCCAAAATGGCATATCGGTCTGTCATGCCGGCGATAAAATCCGCCACATGTCGCGCGCGGATATGCTTGTCTTCCAAAACTTGCGGTAGTTGCCATTCTGTTGGCAAACATTCCGGCTCGGCATGAAACAGTTCAAACAAATCGGTTATAACTCTTTTTGCCTTACTGGACATGCGGTTTACTTTATAATGCCGATACATATTCTGCATTAAGAAGGATTTCAATCTTTTATCGAACTCTTTCATTTCATGGGAAAAAGAAATCACACTTTTGGCCGCCCCGCGAATATCATCAACGGCTTCTGGCTTAAGTTCGGCAATTCTTTTTTTGCTTTCTTTCAAAATATCATTGACCATTCGATTAATCAGCCGGCGAACAACCTCGTGGATTTCCCGGCCATCATCAAGCTTGCCGTAAGTGCTGCGAACGTCCTTAATAATATCACATAAAATTGGCAGATCTTCCAATTGATCCATCGTTAATAAACCCGCCCTGATACCATCGGCAATATCGTGCGTATTATAAGCCACATCATCCGAGACCGCMGCCACTTGSGCTTCGGCACTGGARAAAGTATGTAATTCCAGATCATGGATGTCGTTATAGCTCCGCAAATTCACATTCAAACCATCAAACTGGCCTTTCGCGCAAAGGGGGCCATTATGCTTGGCAAGCCCTTCCAGTGTTTCCCATGTCAGGTTTAAGCCATCAAAGCCAGCGTATCTTTTCTCTAATTTTGTCACAATACGCAAGGACTGCGCATTATGGTCGAAACCCTGAAATGGTGCCATGACGGCATTCATGGCTTCCTCTCCGGCGTGACCAAAGGGGGTGTGGCCAAAGTCATGAACCAATGCCAAAGACTCCGCAATTTCATCATTAAGGCCCAGAACGACGGCGATGCTGCGGGCAATTTGCGCGACTTCTATGGAATGCGTGAGCCGCGTTCTGTAATAGTCCCCCTCATGATAGACAAAAACCTGCGTTTTATGGATCAACCGCCTGAAAGCACCAGAATGAATGATGCGGTCCCGGTCCCGCTGAAAGAGGGAGCGGGTTTTGGTTTCCCCCTCGGAATGAAGCCGTCCGCGGCTGGTTTCGGCCAAGCAGGCATAGGCGGCATATTCAGGTCTGGGCACAAATATTTTAAAATCAATATTCATAAATATATWTTTTCCATCATTTTAATTACCAATATTATCGGCTTATTGACAATATTTATACATTACCTACTTATATAGTGTATTATGTAAAAAACATCAGGATAAGTTAGTATAATGATCGAAGAAAAAACGCCAGTAACCTTATCACAAAGCGCCGCACAGCGTATTGCCGCACTTTGCGTACAAGAAGGCAACCCGGATCTTAAATTCCGTATTTCCGTAGACGGCGGCGGCTGTTCCGGTTTCCAATATGACTTTAAACTGGTCGATGATCAAAAAGATGATGATCTTATTGTGATGCGCGAAGGCGTGACCATGTTGGTGGATGGCTTGTCCCTGCTCTATTTAACCGGTTCCGAAGTTGATTTCGTCGAAGAATTGGCCGGCTCCATGTTTGTCGTCAAAAATCCCAATGCGACCGCCTCTTGTGGCTGCGGATCTTCTTTCGCTGTTTAAAGCCTCTCCTAAAAGGTGCCTTTATGAAAATTGCTTCGTGGAATGTAAATTCAATCAAGGCACGCTTGCCGCGTGTGACAGAATGGTTAATAGATTCTAATCCAGATGTTGTCATGTTGCAGGAATTAAAATGYMMSGATGARAATTTYCCCTATATGGARATTGAGGAGCWTGGCTATAAYRTTGCTGTTCATGGGCAAAWAAGTTATAACGGCGTTGCCATTCTGTCCAAATATCCCATAGAAGATGTGATGATTGGCCTGCCGGGGGATGACAGCGATGAACAGGCAAGATATATTGAAGCCACCATTAATACGGTGCGCGTGGGCGGGTTATATCTGCCCAACGGCAATCCGCTTCCCGGGCCAAAATTCGACTATAAATTGAAATGGATGGATCGCCTGATTGACCGGGCAAAATTTTTACTGACTCAGGAAGAAGTATTTATCCTTGGCGGGGATTATAATTGCTGTCCCAAGGATGAAGATTGTTATGACCCTGTTCGTCTGTCCGGTGATGCGCTGATGCAGCCGGAAACCCGCGCGCGATATTATACATTACTCAACCTTGGMTTAACCGATGCGCTCCGGCAATATTTCCCGTCCGGTCATAATTATACCTATTGGGACTATCAGCGCGGGGCATGGCCCAAAGATAATGGCCTGCGCATTGACCATCTTCTTCTGTCACCGCAGGCGGCAGATAGATTAAAAAAATGTGATATAGACAGGGTACCGCGCGGCAAAGAACGCGCATCCGACCACACCCCCATATGGTGCGAACTGGAGATTTAAGCTGGTTATGCTTTTAAATTTTGACGAATAGTTTCAAGACGAATTCGGATTTTTTTTAAGGAAGTGAGCATATCAGCGTCTTCAATATTAATCTGAATATTAGCTTGAGCATTTTTTTTGGTTATATTAAGGATTTGAGACTCATATGTATTTTCTGTTTTTGGGGTAGCTTTTAAAGCTGCATCCTTGGATTCAACCTCAATGGTTTCAAGAATACTTTTTATGCCTTGTTCTTTCAGTAGTTTTTGAGCCCCTTTGATCGTATAGCCATCATCATGGAGTAATTTACGTATTACCTGAATAATTTCAATATCTTCTGGTCTGTAATAGCGTCTTCCTCCGCCTCTTTTCATGGGGCTGATCTGACTGAATTTACTTTCCCAGAATCGCAAAACATGCTGCGGCACCCCCATTGAATCCGCAACTTCACTTATGGTACGAAAAGCATTTGGTGATTTATTTGCATTGGATGTCATTTATTGACTTTCCATATTTACAAAAAAGCTTGGCCACAACCATGTATCCCCCTTTTAACGACATAGAATATCTGCGTTGAATACAGATAAGTTTTTTACATTTTAACTACGGCTGCTAACGCGCGTTTTAAGTACTTGTGATGGCCGAAAAACCAAAACCCTTCGCGGTTCAATGGGAACTTCTTCCCCTGTTTTGGGATTTCTGCCAATTCGGCCATCCTTTGATCGTACGATAAAACTGCCAAAAGAAGAGATTTTCACATTCTCACCACTAACGAGATTTTGTGAAATCGCATCGAGAACAGCTTCTACTAACTCAGCAGATTCATTTCTGGATAGTCCAACTTCTTGATAAACAGCCTCACTTAAATCGGCTCTTGTTACTGTTTTTCCGTTCATTTCTTTGTCCCTTAATGTATTTGCAGTCTACTTCACTGAAAATTTCCCGTCAATATCAAAGGGATGCCATGCATTCCTCAGAGACTAGGTAACGTGTTTTTATGTATTTTAAGTTACTTTGGTTTAAAAAACGTTTATTTTTACCATCTAATCAGGCATGAACCCCACGTAAAGCCCCCGCCCATGGCTTCCAGAACGACAATATCACCTCGGGCGATTCGGTTTTCCTTTAGCATTTCATTTAGAGCGAGCGGAATTGACGCCGCCGAAGTGTTCGCATGTTTTTCCACGGTTATGGCAACTTTTGAGGGAGAAATTTTAAGTTTTCGGATTGTCGCATCCAAGATACGTTTGTTGGCTTGATGCGGAATGACCATATCTACATCGTCAGATGTCAGGCCGTTAAAATCCAAGGCTTCTTTTACGACGCTTGCCAAATTAACAACTGCATGACGAAAGACTTCTTTACCCTTCATACGTAAAAATCYGGTTGACTGGGTTGAAGACACCCCGCCATCCACATAAAGAAGTTCATTATACCGGCCATCAGAATGAAGGTGAGAGGATAAAATACCCTGATCTTTGTTGGTGCCTGTGCTTGGCCCCGCAGACAACACCACAGCCCCTGCCCCATCACCAAACAATACACATGTGGTTCGGTCTTTCCAATCAAGAATGCGAGAAAATGTYTCGGCCCCGATCACAAGAACATGCTGTGCCTGACCAGCACGTACAAAATTATCCGCCGTTGCCAAGGCATAAATAAACCCCGAACAGACCGCCTGAACATCAAAAGCCGCCCCCTTGGTCATACCAAGGGCCGCCTGAACCCGCGTTGCTGTAGAAGGGAAAGTCTGATCCGGCGTTGAGGTTGCCAGAACAATCAAATCAATGTCATTTGCGGTAAGGCCGGCATCTATCAACGCTCTTTGAGCTGCTTTAACCGCAAGGTCTGAGGTCAATTCACCGTCAGCGGCCATATGCCGCTGTTTTATTCCGGTTCGTTCGATAATCCATTCATCAGTGGTATCGACAATGTCTTCCATCTCTTTATTAGTAATTATTTTTTCGGGAAGATATGATCCACAGCCGGAAACAATAGAACGAAAAGCTGTCATATTGCCTTTTCCTCATTTTCTTCGATGTCATGTGTTTCAAACAGCTTTAAATCTTTAATTATTTTTCCCGCGAGGTTATTAGCCGCCATATCAGCGGCCACGCCAATGGCACTRGCAAAACCAGAGGCCGATGCCCCGCCATGGCTTTTAATAACCAAACCATTAAGCCCCATAAATACGGCACCATTATGATTATTGGGATCAAGATGGTCTTTAAGTCCCATCAAGGCCGGTTTGGCAAATAAATACCCCACTTTGGACATCCACGAGTCTGAAAGGGCTGCCTTCATCATTCCGGCAATCATTCGTGCCGTGCCCTCAGCCGTTTTTAAAGCCACATTGCCTGTGAAGCCATCCGTAACAACCACATCAACTTCANCATTGGCAAGGCCATGTCCCTCGGTAAAGCCAACATAATTCATGGGTAAATTAGCATCACGYAACATACGATCCGCAATTTTAATTGTTTCATTGCCTTTTAATTCTTCAACGCCAACATTTAAAAGAGCCACTGAAGGGTTCGGCATTCCCAGAACAGTCCGGGCAAATGCGGCACCCATAATGGCAAACTGAACCAGATTATCTTCATTGCATTCAACATTAGCTCCCAGGTCAAGCATTACACTCTCCCCGCATGATGTCGGCAATAATGAGGCTAAAGCTGGCCTATCGATACCCGGCATAGTCCGCAGCATAAATTTTGACATGCCCATTAAGGCCCCCGTATTGCCAGCGGAAACGGCAGCGATGGCTTTCCCATCCTTCACAGCTTGAATAGCCAAACCCATACTGGATTCACGTCCGCGCCGCAGCGCWTGACCTGGTTTTTCATCTGCTGATACGAATTTATCTGTATGGTGGATTTCGCAATTGTTTTTGAGGAAGGGATATTTCGTCACTAACGGCGCTATTCTCGTTTCATCACCATATATCAAGAAACGGACATTAGGCAATCTTTCACGTGCAATGCTTGCCCCCTCAACAACAATTTGAGGGGCCGCGTCACCGCCCATGGCATCCAAAGAAATTATACATTCGCGCGTCAAGGCAACCCATCAATCTGATTTTTGGCTCATGGCCAACAACCTGTTTTATTATTACAAAACCATCACATACTATCGTCAATTGAYCATTTATCCATGAATGACTTTAGCCGCACAGCCCTAGATTCATGACAATACTGATTAATACATTATCTTCAAGCCTTATGTTTTAAACTTTTTAAAACAGCAAACGGGCTTTTCTTTCCCTGACTTGGGTTTGCGTCTTTTTCCTGAATAATTTTTTGCCTAAGCTCTTCACCAGTTACCCCTGACTTGCGGGGGTAAGGGTTGATCTCCAGAGAAATATACTGGGCAATTAATTCGCCCACATCGACCAAATTCGAGTTGATATACTCAAAGTCGCTTTCTTCATAATCAAAGTCGACTTCCAAGTCTTCTTTTTGCGATTGTTTATTAGGCTCGCGCGGGGGATGTTGTAAAATTACCGTGAAATTTCCCGATACATCATCCGTGACTGTCTCAAGAGATATGCTGCAAGCCTGATTCAATTTAACATTATAAGAGACCATAAGCTTATATTGGCCCTTTTTAGCCGGCGTGATATCAGCATTTGCATTAAGTCGTATGATTTCTAAAACATCAAACCGAAGTGCCAAGGCAGTCTTTTCGGCCTCTGTTGCTTGAAAATTAAACTGCCGCCCATTTTTTCCGACCGTAGTGACATCTATTGGCCTGGAAAACTCATGTAAACTTGCTGACTCAGAATTACCTGTGTTTTTATAATCTGGGTTTTTATCATCTGGCATTTGTCTATTTTACCTCTGTAAAAACGATATTCCCAGACATGAAATCTTCGTATGACTGGCTTTCAAGATATTCAATTTGGCGATTAACGTAAGAGACAAAATCATCAAGTACCCCATCATCCGGTTTCTGGTCTCTGTATATATTTCGCGAAAGGGCTTCTTTAAAATCTGGTGCCATATCATCAGACCGGATGATTTGCTGATAGGCTTTTTTTCGGCCATAATAGGCCTCCGCCATAATTTTAACCTTTTTTCCGACACTCATATCGCCGACGCCCATTTCTCGTAATGACATGTCCATATTATCAAAAAGAACTTCTTGTAAATAACGAATTAACATCGCCATATTTTTATTATGTGCAGTATTTTTATCTTGCAACTGCGCCTCAAAACGATCCGCAACCAGACTGACATGAAGAATGATTAAATCAAATCGTCCGTCCAAAGTATCAGGAACCTGCCAGGCCTCATAAAATTCGGGTTGACGGGCTTGCGACACTATTTTAGTGAACAAACCATGGGCTATATCTTTTATTTTACTATTTTTATTAAAAAAATTAAACATTGGGTCTCGTTCACCTTATAAAGGCCATATTGAAATTTAAAAATATTGACTAGCGTGATGACAGGTGCCATTTTGTGCTATATTTTGCGTTAGGTATCATGCTACTGCATAAACTGCAAATAAAAGTGAATATATTTTCGTAAAACGGACATCAATTTACCTATGGATTTAACTGTGAAAAAAGCCAYGAAGACGATTATTATTTTGACTATTGCCATGTTAGCCCTTAGCGGCTGTACATCGCGAAAATTTGTTCGCGGCTATATGCCTGATGCAGAAATGGTTAGCTCCATAAAAGCGCAGGTTGATACCCACGACTCTGTCAAACAAATGCTCGGCAGTCCATCGTCTTCTGCAACCTTTGATAATGACAATTGGTATTACTATACCAAGAAATCAGAAAGTCTGGCCTTTTTTAAAGAAAAAATTACGGAATTAAATATAATCGCCATTCGTTTTGATGAAGATGGCTATGTGACATCTGTTGATAATTATACGCTTGATGATCACAATGAAATTAGCCCCGTCGGCGATACGACAAAAACCCATGGTCGTGAACTGAGCTTTATTCAGGAGTTATTCGGTAATATTGGTCGTTTTGGTGCGGGTGGCCCTTCAAATGTGCGGCCCGGCAATTAAATCCTAGAATTGCTTGACCTGCACAACCATGACATCCAGCACCAGTGGTTTTTTAAGAATTTTATTGCTGATGTCCTTTATAGCACTCTTTAGAATTGGATAATCAATRSTGYGCGGGTTATTTTTCTTACCAATGGATTTTCCGCTAAAATGGCGCAAAATGGCATCCCTGATCTCTGGCAAATTAACAATAACCTCCATTTTATTATCATTACCATCAACTTTAATGGAAAAATCCGCTATAAGATTGCCAACGACACGCCCCTTAGATACAAGAGGAATATTAACCCGTTCTACTTTGACAAAATGTGCATCTATCTTTGGCTCTTCTTTTTTCACGACGACTTCTTCGGCCGGCTCAGCTGGCGCATCTGATCCGCTTAACATCATAAATGCCCCAAAGCCGCCTCCGCCGCCAAGCAAAAGACCAAGCAGCAAACCGATGACAAGAAGTTTTTTACTGCTGCCCTTTGGTTTTTCTTCTATCGGGGTATCTTCATTCTCTGCTTTTTNATCTTCTTCTTTCGCCATTTCAAAGTCCTGCTGCTTATATCAAAAATGCCTAAATCCCTGATCATTATTTTGTAATAAATTTATACCRTCACKGCCCTTTATGGTCACATTCTTTTCTGTGGTGACATGGCCAATTTTTGTTAAGGCAAGGTCAAGATCCCGCGCTATTTTTTCAATTTTACCGTCCATATCCTTCGGTGCGGTAAAGAGCAGCTCATAATCATCACCGCCATTCCATATAAGATTCTTATACGCCGGGAAACTTTCTAAAAGCTTACCAACCTCATCAGAAAGCGGAATTAATTCAGCTTTAATTTCCGCCCCAAAACCGCTCAAGGCACAAATATGGCGYARRTCYCCGGCCARTCCATCGGAAATATCCATGGYGGAYGTTGCTATTCCCGATARTCTTTGCCCCAGATCCAGCCTTGGRCGGGGCAAGTGATAACGATCAATCAACGGCTGGGTGACGGATGTTTTTATTGACCCGAATTCATCTTTTAGGCATTTGAGTCCAAAGGCGCTATCCCCCAGCGTTCCCGACACATATATATTGTCCCCGGGTTTCGCGCCGCGCCGCCTTAAGGCCTGCCCCCTGTTCACAATGCCGATAGCCGTCAATGAAATCATCAGCGGCCCGGATGTTGATACGGTATCACCGCCATATAAAGACCAGCCAAATTCTTCCTGATCCCGTTTCAGACCTTTGGAAAATTTGGTCATAAAGCCGTCAATATTTTCCATGTCATTTGGAAAAGCAAGCGCCAGAAGATAGCCCAGAGGTTCTGCGCCCATCGCGGCTAAATCCGAAAGATTGACCCGCATGGCTTTACGGGCAATAAGGTCCGGCGGGTCATTTGCAAAAAAATGAACATCCGCGATAAGCGCATCTTTGGTAAAAACCAGATCTTTGCCCTCGGGCGGGGTCAGGACAGCGGCATCATCGGTGAGGCCAAAAGCGCCCACGCCTGACAAGGGGGCTAAATATCGGGATATGAGATCAAATTCACCTGAACCCATTTGCATACTCCCAAAGAATTAGAGTTATATTCGGATCGTCTTGGCAAGTTTATCCAACACACCATTGATGAAACCGGGCTTGCTGTCATCAAAAAACGCCTTGGCCACATCAACATACTCGTTAATGACAACAGAAGTTGGCACGTCAGGACGGCCCATTAATTCATAGGTCCCCGCCCGCAAAATCGCGCGGGCAACAGGCTCAATGCGGGCCAAAGTCCAGTCTTCTGACAATGATCCGGCCACATGCACGTCGATATCTGCCWTTCTTTCTTCGACACCTTTGACAAGATCACTAAAAAACACAGTATCCGCCGCAGCATAATGATCGCCATCAATGACCTCACCCAGGCGATAATCAATAAATTCAGCAATGACCTGCTGCGCTGATTGATCGCCAATATCCATCTGATACAGCGCTTGYGCCGCGCCCAGCCTTGATGCACTTCTGGCRCCGCCCTGCTTGGYTGTCKGTTTGTTGGCMTTTTTACTCATTACTCAATCAGTCCAAATTTTTGTTTCAATTCAATCATTCTAAGGGCAACTTCTGTAACAAAGCCGCCTTTATTGCCTTTGTCCACTGAGGCCCTGGCCCAAGCCTGATCACGATTCTCAACGGTCAATACACCGTAACCTATGGCAAGTCTATCTTTGATTGCCAAATCCTGCAATCCCCGCGCCGTTTCACCGCAGACATAATCATAATGGGATGTTTCGCCGCGAATAACGCAGCCCAAGGCCACATAACCATCATAATTTTTGCGCCCCGCCCCATCATTGGAATTTTGGCCAGTACCCGCAATGGCATCAGCGGCAAAGCGAATGGCCGCCGGAATTTCAAAAGCCCCCGGCACACTGATCCGGTCATAGGTTGCGCCAGCTTTTTCCAGAGCGTCAACAGCGCCTTTGATCAATTCGTTGGTTATATCTTCGTAATAGGGCGATTCTACGATTAGCAGATGTAATGGCAACAAATGTAATAGCTTGGACATATTATTCTCTATTGTTAATTTACGGCGTTTATTTACGTATCAGACCCACATCAATAGATGGGTCAAATTTACGTTGYTCKACAATATTSAGGCCATAYCCTTCRATGCCAACAACATGTTGTTCCGTATTTGACAGAAGGATCAAGTCTTTAACGCCCAAGTCCACCAATATCTGCGCGCCAATACCATAATTTCTCAGGAAGGTTTCCGAGGATATGTTTTTCTTGCCGGTTTTACGGGCGATCTGGTCTGAAATAATGGTGCTGGAAGATTCTCGCAGATAAACCACAACACCGCACCCCTCTTCACCGATTTCCGCCATGGCACGGTTTAACTGGCTTCTTCGCGTCCCCTTAATGCTCAATAGGTCATCAAACATATTGAACGGATGCATACGCACCAATACCGGCGAATCTTTTGTGGGATTGCCTTTTACGAGGGCAAAATGCTGCGTATGGTCATCTTTGACTTCATAAACCCGCAGCTTGAACTCGCCGCCATATTCTGAATCTATGACGGTTTCCTCTATACAGCCCACAAGATTATCAACTTTGCGGCGATAGGCAATCAAGTCGGCAATTGTCGCAATCTTCAGCTTATGTTTTTTAGCAAATACGACAAGATCAGGCAGACGGGCCATGGTGCCATCATCATTCATGATTTCGCAAATCACGCCGGCAGGATTAAGGCCTGCAAGACGGGCCATATCARCGGCGGCTTCTGTATGCCCGGCCCTGACCAGAACGCCGCCGTCACGCGCGACAATCGGGAAAACATGCCCCGGCGAGACAATATCATCGGCGCCCAGATCAGCATTTATCGCTACGGCAATTGTATGGGCCCTGTCTGCCGCTGAAATACCTGTCGTAATACCTTCCTTTGCCTCAATCGAGACGGTGAATGCCGTATTATTTCTTGCCCTGTTGTTGATACTCATGGGCGGAAGACCAAGTATTTCTGCCCTTTTTCTATCCACCGTCAGGCAGATCAGGCCACGGCCATATTTTGCCATGAAATTAACCGCATCCGGGGTTGCCATTTGGGCAGGAATAATCAGGTCTCCCTCATTTTCACGGTCTTCATCATCAACCAGAATAAACATCCGGCCATTTTTAGCGTCTTCTAAAACATCTTCAATGGGGGATAAAGAACTTTGCGGCATATTAAAAAAACTCTTATTCGTTAAATTCATTCATGGATTCTGGCATTCATTCTGGCGACATATCGCGCCAAAACGTCTATTTCCAGATTAACTTTATCGCCTATTTTCATCTCGGAAAATGTTGTTTTTTCCTGTGTATGGGGAATTATATTGATACCAAAAAAGCTTGTTTTATCTCTTTCATCAATAACTTCATTAACGGTTAAAGAAACACCATTGATGGTTACTGACCCCTTTTCAGCGATATATTTTGCCAAATTGGCGGGCACAGAAAAACAAAATCTTTTACTTTCACCCTCGGGCGTGATTGACAAAATCTCTCCCACACCGTCCACATGACCTGTAACAATATGTCCGCCAAGTTCATCGCCGACTTTCAAAGCTCTTTCAAGATTTACGCACGAACCTTCTGTCCAGCCCCCAAGATTACTACAGGAAAGGGTTTCTGCTGACACATCAACGGCAAACCAGTCATCCCCCTTGTCAACAACCGTCAGGCACACCCCTGAACAGGCAATAGAGGCCCCAATATCAATAGTATTGGTGTCAAATAAAGTATTTAACAAGATGCGGGCATCGCCATTTTTGGAAATTTTTCTTATGGTACCAACGTCGGTGATAATTCCGGTAAACATTTTAGATCCTATACTCCTGCCAAATATCTTTTCCGGTACGGCCTGTTYGAATCAATGAAAATTGCGGCTTTTTTAGTAATTCAGTTAACCCGATTGATGATAGTGCCGGCAGCCCGTCGCCGCCAATAATATCTGTTGACCGGAACCAATATAGCCGGTCTACCAGACTTGCTCTGATCAGGGAAGCATTAACTTGTGCGCCGCCCTCTGACAAGATCCTTGTCAGGCCTTTTGCCGCGAGCATCGTCATCATTTTTTCCGGATCAATCTGGCCTTCCTGATTTAATTCACAACATATGATTTGCACAGATTTTTTCTCAAGCCGGGCTTTCTTTTGATCATTACCCTGCCCGATTATTATCCATGTGGGAATATTGTTTGCGGTATTCACTACGGTGCAATCTTCAGGCGTTCTTAAATGGCTATCCATAATAATTCTGACGGGGGAGCGATTTTCAAGGCCCGGAAGCCGGCAATCCAGAGACGGATTATCCGCCAGAACCGTCCCGACACCTACCAGAATAGCATCATGATTTGCCCTAAGCAAATGCCCCCGCCTTCGCGATTCCGGCCCCGTAATCCATGCGCCCTGACCCGAAGATGCCGCTATCATGCTGTCCAAAGAAGTGGCCATTTTCAGGGTGACAAAAGGCTTGTTCGCCGTAATCCGCTTGAAAAACCCCTGATTTATGACTTTTGCTTCTGTTTGACAGACCCCCAAATCAACCTGAACAGCCGCTTTTTTCAAGATTTCCATACCTTTRCCCGAGGTACGCTCATCCGGGTCTATTGTGGCGACAACAACCCTTGATATTTGGGCCTTCACCAGCGCTTCGGCGCAGGGCGGGCTTTTGCCATAATGGGCGCAGGGTTCCAGAGTCACGTAAGCCGTAGACCCTTTGGCGGCCCTGCCCGCCTGTTTCAGGGCCATTATTTCACCGTGTGGTTTGCCCCCCTGCCCAGTGTAACCGCGCCCAACAACATGACCTTTTTGATCAACAATGACACAACCAACGGACGGATTGGGCCACGTGGATCCCAGCCCCCTGCGCGCAAGGCCAAGGGCCATTTCCATATAATGACTGTCGGTTTTCTGTTTCAAGTTTAACCTGACTTATTCACTCTGAAGCTATTCATTTTGGACGGGATCAGCAATCTGCTCGACGAATTTTTCGAAATCCTGAGCTTCCCTGAAATCCTTATAGACCGAAGCATATCTTACATAGGCCACGGTATCCATACTTTTGAGCCCTTCCATGATCAACTTGCCGATGTCTTCTGTTTGAACCTCTGATTCACCAAGGCTTTCCAGTTGCCGTACAATCCCATTGATTAATAGCTCGATGCGGTTTTCTTCAATGGGCCGCTTGCGAAGGGCGAGATTGACGGATCGCTCCAGTTTGACCCGCTCAAAAGGAACTTTCTTGCCACTCTTTTTGGCAACGACTAATTCGCGCAGCTGCACCCTCTCAAATGTTGTAAAACGTGCGCCGCAGCTATTACAGGATCGCCGGCGGCGAATGGCCGAATTATCCTCGGTCGGACGGCTGTCTTTTACCTGAGTATCGTCATTTCCGCAAAATGGACACCGCATAAATTAATTCCTTATAAATCTGGCCTTAAAAACATTCAGTAAATTGGAAAATCTTTACAAAGGGCAATAACCCTCTCCCGAACAGAGGCTTCTGCGGCGCTGTTATCATCGGGATTGGCTTGAAGACCTTCTAAAATTTCAATAATGAATTCCCCAATCATTTCAAATTCTTTTGTGT
>NVVM01000029.1 GCA_002402225.1 Alphaproteobacteria bacterium | reverse complement strand
GGTCGAGGGGCTGGTCGATGCCATCTGGTTTAATCAGGGACAGGTTTGCTGCGCCGGGTCGCGCCTGCTGGTCGAAGAAGGCATTGCGGATAAATTGATTGAAAAGGTTAAGGTTCGTTTGAATAAATTCCGGCTTGGCAATCCTCTGGATA
This sequence comes from Alphaproteobacteria bacterium, assembly GCA_002402225.1. GTDB lineage: Bacteria > Pseudomonadota > Alphaproteobacteria > Sphingomonadales > Emcibacteraceae > Paremcibacter. Next base: position 30,631 of record NVVM01000029.1, on the reverse strand, counting down.
AAACGGTGGATATGGGCGCAATTGTTGATCCGGTGCAATTATCACGTATCACTGAAATGGTTCAGAAAGGCAAAGAAGAGGGCGCTGAAATATGGCAGCCGGATATTGATTTCCCTGAAAAAGGCTGTTTTTATCCCCCCACTTTAATCACCAATGTCAGCCCGGGCAATATTGTGGTGCGCGAAGAAATTTTTGGCCCTGTCCTGTGCGTGATGACATTCCGCACCTTGAAAGAGGCAGCAGACCTTGCCAATAATACGCGGTTTGGTTTGGCGGCGAGCGTCTGGTCCGAAAATATTAACCGGGCCTTGGAGGTATCAAGCCTGATCAAGGCCGGCGTTGTCTGGGTCAATACCACAAATCAACTGGATGCGGCCTGTGGTTTCGGCGGTTACCGCGAGAGTGGCTTTGGCCGCGAGGGCGGCAAAGAAGGCATGTATGAATATCTGAAAGTCAAAGGCGAGTGGATATCGGAAAAAGGCAATCTCATAGAAAGTCCAACAGAGCAAAATTCAGTTAACCGCGATAATATGATAGACCGGACCGCAAAAAATTATATCGGCGGCAAGCAGGCGCGGCCGGACGGGGGCAATACGCGCATTATCCTGACCCATAATGGCAAAATAGCGGGACGGGTGGGCGAGGGCAATCGCAAGGATATCCGTAATGCGGTGGAGGCGGCCTTTAAAAATCCCGGCTGGTCATCGACAACGGCCCATGCCCGCGCGCAGGTCATTTATTATATCGCGGAAAATCTGAATTACCGCGAGAGCGAAATGATTGAACGGCTTACAAAACTTACCGGGGTCAGTAAAAAGGCCGCAAAGGCGGAATTTGATATGGCGATCAGCCGCCTGTTCAGCTATGCCGCATGGGCCGATAAATATGATGGTATGGTGCATACGCCGCCGGTACAGAATGTGGCCCTTGCGGTTAATGAACCGATCGGCATCATGGGTATTATCTGTCCTGATGTGATGCCTTTATTGTCTTTCATATCTTTGGTGGCGCCGGTTATCGCCATGGGCAACCGGGCCGTTGTCATTCCCTCAGAACGCTATCCATTGATTGCGACAGACTTTTACCAGATTCTGGAAACATCGGATCTTCCGGCAGGGGTGATTAATATCGTAACAGGTGACCGGGATATCCTGTCTGAGGTCATGGCAAAACATGATCAGCTGGACGCGATCTGGTACCATGGCTCTGCTGAGGGCAGCAAAATGGTTGAGCKGGAARGTGCSGCWAACYTGAAACGCACATGGGTCAATGATGGCCGCGCGCGGGATTGGATGTCAGCCCACGGGGAGGGGCGGCGTTTCCTGCGCGAGGCAACACAGGTGAAAAATATCTGGTTGCCTTACGGGGATTAACGCCTAAATCGTAAACACAGGGTCAGAAGTAAAAGCTGACAGATAATAAAAACAGGGAGAGGACTTGGCATCATGCTGATCAGTATAGTGGGGATTATCGTCATATTGGGGCTGGCATTTCTATTGTCGGGGGATAAGAAAAACATCAACTTGCGGGTTGTGGGCAGTGCCTTTCTGTTGCAACTGGCGATCGCGGCCTTTGTGCTGGTGACGCCCATTGGCAAGGGCATCCTGCAGGGTATGTCCAACGGCGTGAACAGGGTCATTAATTATTCCAATGTGGGCATAGAATTTCTGTTCGGCGGCTTGGCGGATATGAATAATATGGGCTTTATCTTTGTGGTCAAGGTTCTGCCGATCATCATCTTTGCCTCGGCTTTGATGGCGGTGCTTTACCATCTGCATGTCATGCAATGGGTGGTCAAGATTTTTGGCGGCCTGCTTCATTGGATCATTGGTACCAAACGAGTGGAATCCCTTTGTGGGGCGGCAAATATTTTCTTGGGGCAGACGGAGGCACCTCTGGTCATCCGGCCCTATTTAGGCAAAGTGAGTGAGGCGCAATTCTTCACCATTATGGTCTCTGGTCTGGCGTCTATTTCGGGGACGATTTTGGCCGGTTATGCGGCCCTGGGCGTCAGTATGGATTATCTGATTGCCGCGAGCTTTATGGCCGCGCCGGGCGGTCTTTTGATGGCAAAAATCATCATGCCTGATACAGAACCAGAAGAAACGGACGAGCATTTACTGGAGGTCGATAGTTATGACGAGGGCGCGGAAAAGCCCGCTAATGTAATTGAGGCGGCGGCAAATGGCGCAGCTGACGGCCTGAAACTGGCGGCGAATATCGGGGCCATGCTATTGGCTTTTGTGGCCTTGATTGCCATGCTAAACGGGATGCTCGGCGGTATTGGCAGCTGGTTCGGGTATGGCGACCTGACGTTTAACTATATTTTAGGGGTCATATTCTCGCCGTTGATGTTCGTCATGGGTATTCCCTGGGCAGAGGCCCATATTGCCGGAAATTTAATCGGCACTAAATTAATTCTCAATGAATTTGTGGCTTTTGTGGAATTGGCAAAATTACCTGACGGCTCATTAAGCCCGAATTCGGTGATGATTGTGACATTTGCTCTCTGTGGATTCGCGAATCTAAGTTCCATTGCCATATTGATGGGCGGGTTCGGCGTATTGGTGCCCAAAAGGCGGCATTTGATCGCCAAATGGGGGTTGAAAGCCGTGGCTGCTGGCTCCCTGTCAAATTTTATGAGTGCGGCACTTGCAGGCTTGCTGATTACCAGTTTGTAAATTATTTTTTTGCCAATCAGTAAAATATAATGCTTTCAAAGACTTGTATGATATTTGTTATTTTAACAGTTTAAAGCGCCTCTGATTCGTTTTTATCCCGGTGGGTTATGATGGCTTTCTGAAAAACTGACTGATCTGTCATAAAATTGTTACATCTGCGGAATATAAGGCCTTTAAAGGTTAAAAATAATGCAAAGAAACTTACAGGTTTCGATGTATTTTTTATCTGCGTAACCGATAAATATATTATATGCTGTTTTTAGAGATATAAATTTGACTTTTTGGTAAAAATATTTAAAGTTTGTACCCAATAAATACAATTCCGGAGATATACTCCGTTAAAAACAAGAAGCTGCCCCATGCTGCTGTATATGATTTTGTGTGGGACTGAAATTCAATCAATCCGAAAGGGAGAGAAAATGACCAGCCTAAAATCCAATATAAAAGGCCTGATGATGAGCTCCGCGCTCAGATCCAGTCTTTTTAACACATCCGTCGCTGCGGCGATTGCCCTTGCCTCTGCCACGACTTTTGCCATACAGGCCGAAGCACAGGTCACCACATCTGCGCTTAAAGGTACGGTTACGGCAGCCGGCAGTCCGGTCGCTGGTGCCACTGTTGTTGTCGTCCATACGCCCTCAGGCAGTAAAAAAACCCTGACCACAAATAATGATGGCGCCTATAATGTATCTGGCCTTCGTGTTGGTGGCCCTTATAGGATTACAGTAACATCTGACAAGGGCAATAGCACAGTCGAAGATGTGTATCTCACGCTGGGCGGCGTTTTGACAATCCCGGTGAATGTATCTGCGGATACGGGGGCTTTGGAGGAAATCGTTGTTACAGGAACGGCCCTGAGCGGCGGCATGCAGATGGGGGCGGGATCATCCATTGACCAGCGCGCCATGGACGGTATTCCGGCGACGGGCCGTGATTTTGCCGATTATGTCAAAATCAACCCCATGATTAACCTTGATCCAACAGATAACCTTGTTGGCATTAGTGTTGCCGGTACCAATAACAGATTTAACAGCATTACAATTGACGGCGTGGCACAAAATGATGACTTTGGCCTGAATGCCAACGGCCAGCCGGGACAGCGTAATACTATTTCAATGGATGTGATTGAGCAGATTGCTATTAACATTGCCCCGTTTGATGTTCAGTATAACGGGTTTCAGGGGGCGAACTTTAACGTTGTGACCAAATCAGGGACCAATGAACTTCATGGTTCCGTATATGGCTTTTTGCGCAACGACAGCCTGTCCGGAAATAGCAGTACCGACCGTGACGGCGTTGAAAATGATAATCTTATTTCCGAATTCAGCGAAAAAACTTGGGGCGCAACCCTTGGTGGGCCAATTATAAAGGATAAATTATTCTTTATGCTGGGTTACGAGGAATTTTCATCTTCGACACCGATCGATACGGGCCCGGAAGGCAGCAACTTTGGTAATATTGTTGAAGGTGTGACTCAGGCCGACCTTGATCGCGCCGCAGATATTGCTCGGGATGTATATGGATTTGACGCGGGACGTTTTGGTGACTTTGAAAGTCTGAAAGAAGATGACCGTAAAATATTTGCTAAACTGGACTGGAATATTAACGAAGACCACAGGGCATCCTTGACCTATCAGAATACCAAGGGCAACAAAATCTTCATCCGTAACACCAATGCGCGTTTCGGTGATATTTCACTGCCATCCGCTTGGTATGATAAGGTTGAGGAAATTGAAACTTATTCCTTGCAGGTTTTCTCAGACTGGAGCGAGAATTTCTCGACAGAGTTAAAAGTCAGCAAGAAAGATCARATTACCCAACAGAATCCTCTGTTCGGCGGTGATTTTGCCCAAGTGGAAATCGATGTGGGCAGTGCCAGTATTTTCCTTGGCCCTGATCAGTTCCGTCATGCCAACTTCCTGAAGAATAATGCCTGGGGTGCAAAATTCAAGGCAACCTATATTGCCGGTGATCATGAAATTTCAGCGGGTATTGAATATGATGTCTTTGATGTCTTTAACCTGTTTATTCCGGGAAGCGAAGGTGTCTATGAATTTGACGGACTTGATAATTTTGAAGCAAGAATTGCCCGTGATTTCTCATACACTAATGCCTTCACTAATGTGGAAGAAGATGGCGGCGCGGCATTCTCTACAAAACAACTGACCCTGTATCTTCAGGACGTCTGGACAGTCACTGAGAAGTTAAGTTTGCAGCTTGGCGCCCGCTTTGAGCGTTTCTCGACCGGTGACAAANCAGCTTTCAATCAGAATTTCTTTGACAAATATGGTTTTGGCAATGACGCGACGCTGGACGGGAAAACCATCTTCCTGCCCCGCTTTGGCTTTAATTATGCCCATGATGAAAGAACCACGATCCGCGGCGGCGTTGGCCTGTTCAGCGGCGGTAGCCCCAATGTGTGGATTTCCAACAACTATACCAATGATGGCGTAACTATTGTAAATGCTGATCTGAGTGGTCTTGACCCCGCAGTCTATCTTGAAAATGTGGATGGATTTGATATTCCGCAAGCGGTTCAGGATACATTGGTACAGGGTAACGGTTCGGTTAATTATCTAGATCCTGACTTTAAACTTCCTGCCAGCTGGAAGATCAATCTGGCCGTTGAACATGAGTTTAACCTTGGTGAAACCCTTGGTGATGGCTATCTGGTCACCGCAGAAGCCTTGATTACCACGGTTCAAAATGCCACCAATTGGGAAGAGCTACGTGCCGGCACACAGATTGGGACGGCCCCTGACGGGCGCCCCATATATAATCGTGAAGGCCGCAGATCCTTTGACCTTGGCCTGATCAATACGACGCAGGGCGGGGCAGAGGTATTCAGCCTGTCATTACAAAAAGAATATGACAATGGTGTCAGCTTTATGGCGGCCTATACCAATACCAGTGCGCGGGAAGTTAATCCGGGTACCAGTTCAACGGCAACCTCCAACTTTGGTAAGGTCGCCGTATCTGACCGCAATAACTTTGAACTTGCTACGTCCGTGTTCGAAAACAAGCATCGTTTCATCTTGAACCTGAATTATGTGACGGAGTTTATTGATGATCTGGAAACACGGTTTGGTTTCTTCTTTGAAACCCGTTCCGGTCGCCCTTACAGTTACACCTATGATCAAGCCAGCAGCAGCCGCGATATTCCTTTCGGCGGCGGCGCCGAGTTTGAACGCCGTGACCGTCAGCTGATTTATGTGCCGACGGCNGGTGMYKMSWYTKAWMRYYRKGRMYSYSRSMWKRTYWMWRKGCSKRMWGCARRYGRTGMYMYKRTRTKKKATKSWKKWKGTRWYSYRRWTRKTGACGYKRYMRCMAGYGCTGTAACCGAAGCCGAGTTCATGGCGTTTATTGAGGAAGCTGGTCTTGGTGAATATGCCGGCAGTATCCTGCCGCGTAATACCCAGCGCAATCCCTGGTATTCCAAACTGGATTTCCRCTTCACTCAGGAAATTCCGGGTCTGATGGACGGTCACAAAGGTCTGTTTACCTTTGACATTACCAACCTGACCAACCTGTTGAATAATAAATGGGGTCGTTTTGAACAGACCGGCTTCCCTAATCTGGAAAGACTGGGCCGGGTGAGCATCACAGATGACAACCGTTATGTCCTCACGCGGTTCAATGGTATTGGCAATCCGCGCCTGAATACATTGGCCTCCGTATGGAGAATGCGTCTTGGGGTGAAATACTCTTTCTAGAACGCCGTAAACTACTTTGAAAAAGGATGACTTCGGTCATCCTTTTTTTTGGCTTTTTTTTTGGCTTTTCTTTGGCTTTTTTTTGGTTATATTGTCCCTGATGGCCACAATAATATTCAGGAAATACCATGACCGATGTAATCACTTATGATGTCCCCGCAGAATTTGCCAGAAACAGCCATATGGATAATGACAAATATCTCGCGCTTTATCAGCAATCCATAGATGATCCTGAGACATTCTGGGGCGAGATGGGCAAGCGGATTGACTGGATCAAGCCCTATACAACGGTCAAGGACACATCATTCGCCAAGGATGATCTGCATATCAATTGGTATAAGGACGGCACCCTGAATGYSAGYGTCAATTGYATYGAYCGKCATTTRSMRAARCGKGCSGAYCAKACMGCGATCATTTTTGARSGCGATGACCCGTCAATTTCAAGCGAGATTACCTATCAAACCCTCTATGAAGAAGTCTGCCGTTTTGCCAATGTCCTTAAATCGCGCGGTGTGAAAAAAGGCGATCGGGTGACGCTTTATATGCCCATGATACCAGAGGCAACCTACGCCATGCTGGCCTGCGCCCGTATCGGTGCGGTTCATTCGGTGGTTTTCGGCGGCTTTTCCCCCGATGCTTTGGCGGGCCGGCTTACAGATTGCGACAGTCATGTGGTGATTACCGCCGATCAGGGCCTGCGCGGCGGCCGCAGGGTGCCCCTCAAAGCCAATGTGGACGAGGCCCTGACGCGAGACGGCGTGACGGTCAAAAGCGTCATCGTGGTACGTAACGGCGGTGATGAGGTTGCCATGGAAACAGGCCGCGATATCTGGTATCAGGACGAAGCAAAGAAACAGTCTGCTGATTGCCGGCCGGAAGAAATGAGTGCGGAAGACCCTCTGTTCATTCTGTATACCTCCGGTTCCACGGGCCAGCCCAAGGGCGTTCTGCATACCACGGGCGGCTATCTGGTTTATGCGTCCCTGACCCATGAACTGGTTTTTGATTATAAGGACGGTGATATTTACTGGTGTACGGCGGATGTGGGCTGGGTCACGGGTCACAGCTATATCGTTTATGGCCCGCTGGCCAATGGCGCGACAACGCTTGTTTTCGAAGGTATCCCCACTTATCCTGATGCCTCACGTTTCTGGCAGGTCTGCGAAAAACACAAGGTCAATATTTTTTATACCGCGCCGACCGCGCTGCGGGCTTTGATGGGTCAGGGCGATGAATATGTCAATGGCTGCGATCTGTCGTCCCTGCGTGTGCTTGGCACCGTGGGGGAGCCGATAAACCCCGAAGCATGGAACTGGTATTACAAAGTGGTCGGCAAGGAAAACTGCCCCATCGTTGATACATGGTGGCAGACGGAAACCGGCGGTATTATGATCACGCCGCTGCCCGGCGCGACGGCCTTGAAGCCGGGGTCGGCCACGCGGCCTTTCTTTGGCGTACAGCTTGAACTGGTTGACGGCGACGGCATGGTGCTGGAGGGCGCGGCAGAGGGTAATCTGGTTATCACCGACAGCTGGCCCGGCCAGATGCGCGGGGTTTACGGCGACCATGACCGTTTTGTCATGACCTATTTTTCCGCCTATGACGGTAAATATTTCACCGGTGACGGCTGCCGCCGGGACGAAGACGGTTATTACTGGATCACGGGGCGGGTGGATGATGTGATTAATGTCTCCGGTCACCGCATGGGCACGGCAGAGGTCGAAAGCGCCCTTGTCGCGCATGCCGATGTGGCCGAAGCCGCCGTGGTCGGTTATCCCCATGATATCAAGGGGCAGGGGATTTATGCCTATGTCACCCTGATGGCGGGGATTGACCCTGACAAGGAATCCCACCAAATGTTAAAAAACTGGGTACGCAAGGAAATTGGCCCGATTGCCACACCGGATCATATCCAATTTGCGCCGGCCTTGCCCAAAACAAGATCCGGCAAGATCATGCGCCGCATCCTGCGCAAGGTCGCCGCCAACGAACATGATGGCCTCGGCGATATTTCAACCCTTGCCGATCCGTCCGTGGTGGATGACCTTATCGCTAACCGCCAAAATAAATAACATCAAAATAAATAACGTCCAAATAGATGAAGTCTATTTGGATTATAATCTAATGCACTTTATGATGGTGGTATGAGGCACCGGCACCTTTGGGGATGCGGATGCTTTCGACGATATCCTGCACGGATTCCGGCGGGGCTTTGGTCACGCGGCAGACGATCACAGCGACCATGAAGTTCAAGATCATGCCCAGACTTCCGATGCCTTCCGGTGATATGCCAAACAACCAGTTTCCAACATGATTATCCGCAGGGTTGACGAATTTGAAATAGACGATATAGCTCGCGGTGAAGAGAATCCCTGTGACCATGCCGGCGACCGCGCCTTCCTTATTCATCCGTTTGGAGAATATGCCCATGATGATCGCCGGAAAAAAGGACGAGGCGGCAAGGCCAAAGGCAAAGGCGATCACCTGCGCCACAAAGCCCGGCGGATTAATCCCGAAATATCCGGCGACGACGATGGCAAGGGCCGCCGCCATGCGGGCAAACATCAATTCCTGTTTRTCTGTAATWTTTGGCAGSAKMAYTTTTTTSAAYARATCATGGGATATGGAGGCTGATATGACCAGCAGCAGCCCCGCCGCCGTGGATAAGGCTGCGGCAAGTGCGCCGGCAGCCACAAGGGCAATGACCCAGTTGGGCAGCCCGGCGATCTCCGGATTGGCCAGCACAATGATATCGCGGTCAATATACAGCTCATTGGCGTTATCCGTCGGCGTGTTATGAAGCAGCCTTTCGCCGTGTTCGCCCCGATTCTCGGAAAAAACCGGCTTGCCGTCAAAGGCAGCGCCCGCCACATATTGGATTTTTCCGTCATTATTCTTATCCATCCAGCCGATGAGGCTGCTGGCTTCCCAGTTTTTAAACCATTCGGGCGTGGTGCTATATGCCGCGTTGCTGACGGTATTGATCAGATTGACCCGGGCAAAAGAAGCCACGGTCGGCGCTGTTGTGAATAAAATCGCAATGAATATCAGGGCATATCCCGCTGAAATCCGGGCGTCGCGTACGCGCGGCACGGTAAAAAACCGGATGATCACATGGGGCAGACCCGCTGTGCCGACCATCAGGGCCGCTGTGATAAAGAAGACATCAATGGTTGAYTTCGTRCCGTCCGTATAGGCGTTAAAGCCMAGYTCMACCGACARGCCATCCAGTTTTTCAAGCAGATATAACCCKCTGCCGTCATTYAATTTRCTGCCAAAACCCAATTGGGGRATTGGRTTRTCGGTCATCATGAKGGATATAAAAACCGCCGGCACCATATAGGCAAAAATCAAAACGCAATATTGCGCCACCTGGGTATAAGTGATGCCCTTCATGCCCCCCAGAACCGCATAGAAAAATACCACTGTCATACCAATCAGCACGCCGGTTTCAATTTCAACCTGCAGAAAGCGTGAAAAGACAATGCCCACGCCGCGCATTTGCCCCGCAATATAAATGAAGGAGATGAATATGGCGCAGACCACGGCCACCAGCCTTGCCGTATCAGAATAATAGCGGTCGCCGACAAAGTCCGGCACCGTGAATTTGCCAAATTTCCTGAGGTAGGGCGCAAGACACAGCGCCAGCAAGACATAACCCCCCGTCCAGCCCATCAAATACATGCCGCCGTCCCGCCCAATGAAGGAAATCAGTCCGGCCACGGAGATAAAGGAGGCCGCGGACATCCAGTCCGCCGCCGTGGCCATGCCATTGGCCAGCGGATGAACCCCGCCGCCGGCCACATAAAATTCATCGGTTGATCCCGCCCGTGACCAGATGGCAATGCCGATATAAAGGGTAAAGGTCAGCCCGACAATCAGATAGGTTAAGGTTTGTACATCCATGATTATTTCTCCCCCTTGTCTTCAGGCTCGGAAATACTGTCCAGAAAACTTTCGTCATGGCGGTAATAATCTTCGTCTTCCACATAATGATCATCCCCTTCATCGACGCCGTATTTGCGGTCGAGCTTGTTCATTTTGTAGGTATAGATAAAAATCAGAATGACAAAGACAAAAATCGCCCCCTGCTGGGCCATCCAGAAACCGAACTTAAAGCCGAAAAATGTAATTTTATCCAGTTCATCGATAAATAAGATGCCCATACCAAATGATACGGTAAACCAGACGCCAAGAAGGATTAACATCAAGGTGATATTTTCCCGCCAATAGGCCTTGGCATTTTCTTTTTCAGATTTATTGCCAGATTTATTGCCAGATTTATTGATAGTTTCATTCATTATGTCGCCCTCCCTTATTTTTAAAAAAGACTAGCAGAGGTTCAGGATAGTTGACAACAAAATTAAATTATGATCTAGGGTCAGAGCATGAATAAAGAACAAATATACTTAAATGTGGCGGAACAGATCAAGGCCGTGACAGAGGGCGAGACCAATATCATTGCCCGTATGGCGACAATATCTTGCCTGTTGCCTGCGGCCTTCCCCGATTTTTTCTGGACGGGTTTTTATATTGTGGATGAGGAAAAGCCGGATGAGCTGGTCATCGGGCCTTATCAAGGATCACTGGGGTGCCTGCGTATTGCCTTTGGCCGGGGCGTTTGCGGTACGGCGGCAACAACAAGGCAGACACAACTTGTTGATAATGTCCATGATTTCCCCGGTCATATCGCCTGCGATAGCCGCAGCCAGTCCGAGATCGTCGTGCCGGTTTTTAATCAGGCCGGAAATCTGATGGCGCTATTGGATATTGACAGTGAGAAACCCGCTAATTTCGATGAGGTTGACAAGCGGTATCTGGAACAGATCACAGATGCCGCCTTCAGGTTTAAATCCGGGTGCCTTTAAGTCTCAAAGCATTGCTGATAACAGACAGAGATGAGAGGCCCATGGCCGCTGCGGCAATGATCGGGGACAGCAAAATACCAAAGAAGGGAAATAATATGCCCGCCGCCACCGGAATTCCCAAACTGTTATAAACAAACGCCAGGAATAAATTCTGTTTGATGTTCCGCATGGTGGCTTCTGATAATCGCCGGGCCCGCACGATGCCATTCAACTCGCCTCTGACCAAAGTAATGCCGGCACTTTCCATGGCGACATCGGCCCCGGTTCCCATGGCAATACCGACTTCAGCCTGTGCCAGCGCCGGGGCATCATTGACGCCGTCCCCGGCCATGGCGACAATAGAACCTGATGCTTGAAATTCTTTGACAATTTCGACCTTGCCCTCTGGCAGCACATCGGCCCTGATGTCATCAATACCCAGCTTTTTGGCGACGGCTCTGGCGGTAATTTCATTATCACCGGTCACCATTACAATGCGGAGCCCTTCTTTACGTAAGGTCTCCAGTGCGGCAGGCGTGGTTTCCTTTACAGGGTCAGCAACGGCAACCAGCCCCGCCAGTTGATTGCCGATGGCAACCATTATTACGGTTTTCCCCTGACTTCTCATGCCTCCGGTCAGGCGGGCCGTATCCTGAATTGGGATATCCAGAAGTTCCATCATTTTGCTATTCCCCAGCGCAACGGCCCGTCCGTCAACCAGCCCCTTCACACCCTTACCGGTCACGGCTTCAAAATCTTCGGTTTGAGAAGGGGTAATATCCCGATTTTTGGCCCCTGCAACGATGGCCGACGCCAAGGGGTGTTCACTTCTGCTTTCAAGGCTGGCCGCAGCGGCGAGTATTTCCTGTTCGGCAAAACCATTCATGGGCACCACATCGGTCAATAGGGGTTTGCCAATGGTCAAAGTTCCCGTTTTATCAACGATCAATACATCTACTTTGGCAAATACTTCCAATGCTTCTGCATTTTTGATCAGGACGCCCGATTGCGCGCCCCGCCCTGTCGCCACCATGATCGACATGGGCGTCGCAAGACCAACGGCGCAGGGACAGGCAATAATCAGTACCGAAACAGCGGCTATAACCCCCATGGCAAAAGCAGGCTCCGGCCCAAATAGATACCAGACCCCGAAAGCGACAAGAGCGATGATGATCACAACCGGGACAAACCAGCCCGCAATCAGGTCAGCATATTTCTGTATGGGCGCTCGGCTGCGCTGGGCTTCTGCCACCATAGCGACAATCTGTGACAGCATGGTTTCAGAGCCCACATGCTCCGCGCGAACATCAAGGCTGCCCCGGCCATTCAAAGTGGCCCCGGTTACTTTATCGCCGGCCTCTTTTTCGACCGGCACAGGCTCTCCGGTCAGCATGGATTCATCCACTGCCGAGCGGCCATCAACCACAATGCCATCAACCGGAATTTTTTCGCCGGGCCGAACGCGCACAATGTCGCGGGCCATGATCTCATCAAGGGGAACCTCATCTTCTGTTCCATCACGGTTAAGCCGTAAAGCAGTTTTTGGCGCAAGGTCAAGCAGGGCGCGTATGGCGCTGCCGGTTTTTTCCCGCGCGCGCAGTTCCAGAACCTGGCCCAGCAGAACCAGAACAATGATAACCGCCGCAGCCTCAAAATATACTGGCACGAAACCACTTTGCGTCTTTACAGCATCCGGAAATAAATCTGAGGCAAATAATGCGATTAAGCTATAGAGATAAGCGATCCCGGTSCCRATRGCGATCAGGGTCCACATATTGGGATTCATGGTTCGGATTGATTGCCAGCCCCGTTTGAATATGGGGGCGGCGGCCCAGGTCATAACCAGCGTCGTCAGGAAAAACTGCACGTAAAGGGACTGTTCTTCACCGATAAATTCATGAAAAGCCGAGAATGTATGGCCGCCCATTTCAAGGATAAAAACCGGAACTGCGGCGATTAACCCAATCCAGAAACGTCTCGTAAAATCCACCAGTTCGGGGTTGGGCCCTTCGTCCTGCGGCGGGATGCCCATGGGCTCCAGCGCCATACCGCATTTGGGGCAATCGCCAAAATGATCCTGTATGATTTCCGGATGCATGGGGCAGGTATACAGGGTGCCTTCCGGCATCTTCTCGGGGGCGGGCCGTTCCCCTAAATAAGCCTCTGGGTCTTTCTTAAATTTATCCACACATCCAGAGCAACAGAGATAATAATCATGATCAGCATGCTGTACAAAAAGAGCCGGATTTTCACCTGTCACCGTCATTCCGCATACCGGGTCTTTAAGGCTGTTATGGTTGGAGTCATGACTGTGTGTATGTTGCATGATATGACGTTCCTTTTATGTGAATAGCGAAATAATACACATAACAATAAAGGATCAACATGGTTTGGCTGTTACAGAAGTTTTGGGAAAGCTTGCAATTTTTAAAGTTTATCCATGAATTTTAAAGTTTATCTATGGAAATNMSSGRWTTTANYRCTCTTTAAACKTCTAAAATGGCTTGGGCTCAGTCCGGTTACAGACTTGAATTGATTGCTAAGATGGGCAAGGCTGCTATAGCCCATTTGAAAGGAAATCTCCGTCAGGCTGAGTTCATCATAAACAAGGAGTTCTTTCACTTTTTCAATTTTCTGATTTATGWAATATCTTTCAATGGTAATGCCCTCAATAGAAGAGAATAGCGTGCTTAAGTAATTATATTCGTAAGCGATATTTTTTGTCATATAGTCTGATAATTTCGCATGTGGCAGCCCATCCTGTTTCTGGATCAATTTAATAACCTGTTTTTTAATCTGTTCAATTAACCGGCTTTTTTTGTCATTGATCAATTCAAACCCTAACGGTTCCAATCGTTCCCAAATATCTTTGATCTGCGCATCACTTGGGACATAATCCCCGAAATCAGCTTCCCCCAGTGATRTTTTTTCAGGCTGCAGATTTAAACCATTCAGCACAGAAGTGACAACCATAATACATCGGTTGCAAACCATATTTTTAATGTAAAGCTTCATGGGCAAAGCATGCGTATAGCAGACACATTTGTCAAGTGAACCGCCCCATACAGTAAAACATTGCAATATAGGGGGGTTTTGGCGTATAGAAGGCCAAAATTTATCAGTCAATTTTAACGTGAAGAGCAACAAATGGCGTCTTATCAATATAGTTATGTGATGAAGGGTCTCAGCAAGACCTATCCCGGTGCAAAACCAACGTTGAAAGACGTGACATTATCCTTCATGCCTGATGCCAAGATTGCTGTGATTGGGGTTAACGGCGCGGGTAAATCCACATTGATGCGCATCATCGCCGGTCAGGACAGTGATTTTCAGGGCGAGGCATGGGCCGCAGAAGGCGTTAATGTGGGGTATCTCGAGCAGGAACCTCATCTGAATTCGAAGAAAACCGTTTTTGAAAATGTCATGGAAGGCCTTGGCGATTTAAAGGCCRTTGTTGATGAKTTYAACGMMATMAGYSYRAAATTYGSWGARCCSATGWSCGAYGATGAAATGAATGMCCTKATYGCSRARCARGGCGAATTRCAGGATMAGATMGAYGCTGCKGACGCSTGGGAYCTKGAMAGCCGYGTTGAACTTGCCATGGAAGCCCTGCGCTGCCCGCCAAAGGACAGTGACGTGACGATCCTGTCGGGCGGTGAACGCCGCCGTGTGGCCCTGTGCCGTTTGCTGCTGGCAAAGCCTGAAATTCTTCTTTTGGATGAGCCGACCAACCATTTGGATGCCGAATCCGTGGCGTGGCTCGAAAATCATCTGAAAGAATATATCGGTACTGTCATTCTGGTGACCCATGATCGTTACTTCCTTGATAATGTGGTGAACTGGGTTCTGGAAATTGACCGCGCGCGAGCTATTCCGTATCAGGGAAACTATTCCAGCTGGTTGGAGCAGAAAGAAAAGCGTATTGCGCTGGAAGAAAAAGTCGAAGCGTCCCGCAAGAAAACCATGAAACGGGAGTTGGCATGGATACGTCAATCGCCAAAAGCCCGCCAAGCCAAAAGCAAGGCGCGTATCAATGCCTATGATGACCTTCTTGCGGCGGCTCAGGAAGGGCGCAATRGGGATGCCCAGATACAGATCCCCGTGGGGCCGCGTCTTGGCAATATGGTGATCGAAGCGGAAAATCTGTGTAAGGGTTACGGCGACAAGCTTTTGATTGATAATTTGAATTTCCGTCTGCCGCCCGGCGGCATTGTCGGTATCATTGGGGCCAACGGGGCTGGTAAAACCACCCTGTTTAAAATGATCACAAAATTGGAACAGCCGGATTCAGGCTCGCTTAAAGTGGGCGAGACGGTCGTGCTGGGTTATGTGGATCAAAGCCGTGATGATCTGGACGATAGCAAAACTGTCTGGCAGGAAATTTCCGATGGCCTTGATGTCTTCAACTTTAATGGCCGCGATGTGCATACCCGCGCTTATGTGGGCAACTTTAATTTTAAAGGCACGGATCAGCAGAAAAAGCTGGGCCAACTGTCCGGCGGGGAACGGAACCGTGTTCATCTGGCCAAAATGCTGCGGACGCCGGCCAATGTCCTGCTGCTYGATGARCCGACCAACGACCTTGACGTGGAAACCCTGAGCGCGCTTGAGGCCGCCTTGGAAGATTTTGCCGGCTGCGCGGTTATTATCTCCCATGATCGCTGGTTTTTGAACCGGATTGCGACCCATATTCTGGCCTTCGAAGGCAATTCAGAAGTGGTCTGGTTCGAAGGAAATTATGAAGATTATGACAAAGACCGTCATAGAAGACTTGGCGCTGCTGCTGATCGCCCTCATAAACTTCAATATAAAAAACTGACCCGCTAATCATAATGATATGTCAGAGGCAAGGCTTCTGACATATCACATTATTATATTGTAAAATATGTATTTTCCTTATATGTTTAATGTCTAAAGTTCTTTTTAGTTGCATTCCTTGTTTGTTATTTAGTTGCTTAGGCTTATCACGGCTTGACCATTATGGCGGGCCCTTAACACTCACCCCTAAGAGGAGGGAATTATAATGCTTATTGGGAAAATATTTAAATTATCTGTTATCTCGGCGATGGTGACAATCTTTGGTCTGTCACATTTTGCTTATTCGGACGAATTACCAAAGGCCAGCAAAAGAGAAAATGTTGATTATTATGAAATTGTTCTGGTAAAATATACATCCGGTATGGCCGGTAAAGCCAGCGATATGATCAGGGATTATTTTGTGCCGGCAGGTAAAGCCGCCGGAACGCCGCACCCTTTCGTTATGCATATGCAGACGGGTCAATGGGATAGTATATTCTTCTGGAAACAGTCAAGCATGGCAAATTTTGACTGGTATATAAGTGCCAATGATGAAAAATGGTATGCCGAATTTGTCAAGCAGAGCGGAAGTAAGGAAAAGGCCGATAAAATTTGGGCCGATTATCAGGCTTTGATCGCCAAAACCAGCAGGCAAATTGGTCATAATCATAAGTCGAAAGAAGAAAAAGCTAAATAAAGTTTTTAATGATAAAGTTAATAAAGGTCAGAAGTGATGCTTCTGGCCTTTTTTATGTTAATCGTCAAAGTCTTCGTCAAATAAATCATCATCGGCAGTAATATCAAGGACGCCGTTATTGATATCATGGTTGCGATATTGGCGGTAGGCACTGCGCATTGTGGCATAGAAATCCGTTGAGGATTTGCCCAGATCATCCAATGTCTCCAGATTTTCTTCGCGAAAAATCARCCCGCGCATGCCAAGGCGGCCATATCGGACATAAGTCCAGCCTTTATAATTGAGCCACAGGCTAACCGGATCGTAAAAGAAGTCGACAACAAAACCACTAAGATCCCGCGCGTTGGATGGCCCGAGGATGGGCAGCATGATATAGGGGCCTTCGCCAATTCCCCAAACGGCAAATGTTTCGCCGAAATCCTCGCTGTGACCTTCGATGCCCCAATAGGTGGCTGTATCAAACAGGCCAAGCAGACCAAAGGTGGAATTAATCAGAAAACGCGATAGGCTGGTGCCTGCGCGGCTCATTTCACCCTGTAAGACATCATTGACAAAGGTCACGGGTTCGCGCCAATTGGTGACAAAATTTGAAATGCCGTCACGGATATCTGGCGGCCCGAATTGGCGATAAAAACGGGCGGCAGGCTCAAGAAGGATATCATCAAACCCCTGATTGAATGAGAAGATCACCCGGTTCATAGGCTCCAGCGGATCATTTTTCTCCAGATAGGCGGCGAGCGCCTGAGGGTCTGAATCCGGCGGGCGTTTTGCACAGCCCGATGTGAACAAAAGAACGGCAGCTATAAGAATCAGGCTGATTTTCTGATATGAAAACCGGCTTTTCCTGGAGGAATAAATTTGCGTTCCAAGGGAAAATGACATTAAAAAATCTTTCTGTTTTTCAGCATATTGAGTTGTAATATACCTGTTAACCATTTGCAATATAGCTATAGGGAAAAAACATCTTAATTTCGTTAATTTACAATCTTTACTTTATATAAATATATCTTTATATATATCTTTATACAAAGAAGGTGAGTATGGAAATGGAAATGGGTTTCGACAGAATCTTAAGTGCGTTAAAGGCCGTGGGCGAGGAAACGCGACTGCGTATTCTGGCCTTGTTTCGCACCGGAGAATTAACCGTCACGGAACTTGTGACAATATTGCGCCAGAGCCAGYCGCGCGTATCCCGCCATTTGCGGCTTTTATGCGAGGCGGGCCTTCTGGAGCGTTACCGGGAGGGAACATGGATTTTCTACCGTTTGGCTGAAGGCGGGCCGGAAGGTGACCTTGCCCGCGCCATAATGAAGTATATTCCTTTTTCAGAACAGATTCTGATGCATGACGGGGCGCGGCTAGAAGAAATCAAGCAGGAGCGACGGGGCAAAGCCAATAGATATTTTAGCSATAATGCAGAAAATTGGGATCGTATCCGTACGCTCTATGTGTCAGAAGATGATGTGGAGAAAGTCCTGCTTGATGTCACATCTGATATGAAAATTAATGATTTTCTGGATGTGGGGACAGGAACGGGCCGCATTCTGGAGGTTTTCGCGGACAGAATAGGGCGCGGCACAGGTATTGACCTGAGCCGGGAAATGCTGGCCGTKGCCCGCGTTAAYCTTGAAAAGGCCAATCTGCATAATTGTCAGGTCAGGCAAGGGGAYATGTATGATCTTGCGCTYAATGATGGTTCTATGGATTTGATCCTCATTCATCAGGTTCTGCATTTTGCCGATGAYCCCTGTTCCGCTTTAAAAGAAACAAGCCGGYTGCTTCGWAARRATGGCCGCGTGATTGTGGTCGATTTTGCSCCTCATAATCTGGARTATYTGCGCGACGAGCAAGCCCACCGCMGWTTAGGTTTCAAGGATGAGGAAATCATGRGCTGGCTYAACAATGTRGRYTTGAAAAGTGAYCCGCCGATCCACCTGAARGGYAAGGATCTTGATTTGTCTATTTGGGTGGCRAATAAAACCGAATGATTAAAYATAAAWMAGAGTATTTGACAGTGNACNGAYANNAYCTARMGCAGACCTRCTTCGCCCCAGCCTTTTTGCGGCACAAGCAAAAGACATTGATGTTTCTTTTGAATTTTTTCCGCCAAAAACGCAAAAGATGGAAGATGCTCTTTGGGGCTGTATCCGCAGCCTGGAGCCTTTGAACCCCCATATGGTATCTGTCACATATGGCGCAGGCGGCAGCACGCGGGAGAGGACCCATGCCACCATTTCCCGTATCCTGAAGGAGACAGATCTGCTGCCGGCAGCTCATCTGACCTGCGTGGGTGCCTCGCGCGGGGAAATTGATGATATTGCGCAGGAATATTGGGATATGGGCGTGCGGCATATTGTGGCCCTGCGCGGGGATATGCCCACCATTGGACAGGCCTACGCGCCCCATGAACAGGGCTATATCAATGCGGCTGATCTTGTGTCGGGTCTCAAGAAAATCGGCGATTTTCATTTATCGGTTGCCGCTTATCCGGAAAGTCATCCTGATTCTGCGGATAGCCAAGCGGATATAGATAACCTGAAACGTAAAATTGACAGCGGCGCGGATCAGGTCATAACGCAATATTTTTTCGATGTGGATATGTATTTCCGTTTTATGGATAAGGTGCTGGCCGCAGGCATAGATGTACCGATCATTCCGGGCATTATGCCGGTAACCAATTTTGCTCAGGCAAAGAATTTTTCCGCCCGCTGCGGCACGACAATGCCCAAATGGCTGGAATCTTTATTCGATGGCCTTGACGGACGGCCCGAAATAAGGCGGCATGTGGCGGCCACTGTGGCGGCAGAGCAATGTATGCGGCTGTATCAGGGCGGGGTAAAGAAATTCCATTTTTATACGCTAAACAGGTCGGAATTGACCGCAACCATATGTCATTTTCTTGGTGTACGGCCAAAAGAAGAACCAGAAGGAGAAAATACATGAGCGATCGCAGCGCGATGTTGAAAGAGGCTTTGGAACAAAGAATTCTGGTTCTTGACGGGGCCATGGGCACCATGATCCAGCGGCATAAATTAACCGAAGCCGATTATCGCGGCGACAGATTTCGCGATTGGGCGCAGGATGTGAAGGGCAATAATGATCTGCTCACCTTGACCCAGCCAGAGATTATCATGGATATTCACCGTCAATATTATGCGGCGGGCTCGGACATTGTGGAAACCAACAGTTTTAATTCCACAAAAGTCTCTCAGGCCGATTATGGCATGGAGGATTTGGCCTATGAATTAAACAGGGAAGGCGCGCGGCTAGCCCGCGCCGTTGCCGATGAATTTACCGCCGAAAATCCGGACAAACCACGCTTCGTGGCGGGAACACTTGGCCCCACAAGCCGCACGGCGTCCCTGTCACCGGATGTGAATAATCCGGCCTTTCGCAATGTGAGTTTCGATGAATTGGCCACCAATTATATCGAAGCCACAAAGGGATTGATTGAGGGCGGCGCGGATATCATCATGATCGAAACCATTTTTGATACGTTAAATGCCAAGGCGGCGATATTTGCCATAAATAAGACATTCTCTGACTTGGCCATAGAATTGCCGGTGATGATTTCAGGCACCATCACGGATGCCTCGGGCCGCACGTTATCGGGCCAGACAGCCGAAGCCTTCTGGTATTCAGTTCGTCATGCGCGGCCCCTCACCATTGGTTTTAACTGCGCCCTTGGGGCTAAGGAATTGCGGCAGCATATTGTCTCGATTTCTAAAATTGCCGATTGCGGCATTTCGGCACATCCCAATGCGGGGCTGCCCAATGAAATGGGCGAATATGATGAAAGCCCTGCAGAAATGTCGGCGCAATTAAGCGAATGGGCGAACAGCGGCTTGCTGAATATTGTTGGCGGCTGCTGCGGTACGGAGCCTGCCCACATCAAGGCCATAGCGGATGCCATCTCCGGTGTGACGCCGCGTGCGATCCCTGTGATTGAGCCTCATATGCGCCTGTCCGGCCTAGAGCCTTTTGAGGTCATCCAGCAATGAAAGTTCAAAAATTGAAAAAAAGCCCTATTTTTATTAATGTTGGCGAACGCACCAATGTCACAGGTTCGGCGAAATTTAAAAAACTGATCCTGAACGGCGACTTTTCACAAGCCCTTGACGTGGCCCGCCAGCAGGTGGAAGCCGGGGCGCAGATCATTGACATCAATATGGATGAAGCCATGCTTGATRGTGAACAGGCCATGGTGACATTCCTGAATCTGATTGCGTCCGAGCCGGATATCTCCCGCGTGCCGATCATGATTGACAGCTCCAAATGGTCGGTCATCGAAGCCGGCCTGAAATGCGTGCAGGGCAAGGCCGTCGTCAATAGTATTTCCATGAAAGAAGGCAAAGAGAATTTTATCGCGCAGGCCCGGCTGATCAAAAATTACGGGGCCGCTGCGGTGGTCATGGCTTTTGATGAGCAGGGGCAGGCGGATACCTGCGCCCGCAAGGTGGAAATCTGCACAMRRKCSTAYRAAMTRCTSRYWRAWGAAGYGRRYTTCCCGCCRGAAGAYATYATMTTCGACCCSAATATMTTTGCCGTGGCGACGGGGATTGAGGAACATAATAATTACGGCGTTGATTTTATTGAGGCCACCCGCAAAATCAAAGAAACATTGCCCCATGCCCATGTGTCCGGCGGGGTCAGCAATGTGTCTTTTTCCTTTCGCGGTAATAATCCTGTGCGCGAAGCCATGCACAGTGTTTTTCTGTATCATGCCATTCAAGCTGGTATGGATATGGGGATCGTCAATGCGGGTCTGATCACGGTTTATTCGGAAATTCCCGCTGATCTGCGGGAACGGGTCGAAGATGTCATCCTGAACCGGCGGCCAGATGCCACCGACCGTCTGCTTGATATTGCGGMCCAGTTTAAAGGTGAAAAGGGCGTTCAGCTTACCGAAGATTTAAGCTGGCGCGAGAAGCCTGTGGAAGAACGTCTGTCCCATTCTCTTGTGAAAGGCATCACCGCCTATATCGAGGAAGACACCGAAGAGGCCCGGCAGAAATCTGACAAGGCGATTGCGGTCATTGAAGGCCCGCTCATGGACGGCATGAATGTGGTGGGCGACCTGTTTGGCGACGGTCAGATGTTCCTGCCTCAAGTGGTTAAATCTGCGCGGGTGATGAAACAGGCCGTGGCCTATCTTCTGCCCTTCATTGAGGAGGAAAAGGCCACAAGCGGTGAGATCAGCACCAAGGGTAAAATCCTGATGGCCACGGTTAAAGGTGATGTTCATGATATTGGTAAAAATATCGTCGGCGTTGTTCTTCAATGTAACAATTATGAGATTGTTGATTTGGGTGTCATGGTGTCCTACGAAAAGATTTTGCAGACCGCGCGGGATGAAAAGGTGGACATTATCGGTCTGTCGGGCCTGATCACGCCGTCCCTGGAAGAAATGACGCAAGTGGCCAGCGAAATGCAGCGCCAGAATTTYACCATTCCCGYGATGRTYGGCGGGGCGACCACGTCCAAAATTCATACGGCGGTTAAAATCGCCCCCCATTATGATCATCCGGTGATCCATGTCCTGGATGCCTCCCGCGCCGTAGGGGTCGCCAGTAATTTGCTCAGCAAAACCCATAAAAAGGATTTCGTTGCCAAAGTTGCGGGTGAATATCAAGGCCTGCGCGCCGCCCATGCGCGGGGCCAGAAAAAGAAAGACCGCATAAGCATTGGCGAATGCCGGGACAATAAATTTCCTCTGGATTGGGATAATTACACGCCGCCCAAACCATCATTCCTCGGGGTGAAATCATTTGACGATTTTGATTTGGGTAAACTGGTCAATCATATTGACTGGACGCCTTTTTTTCGCACATGGGAATTGACGGGAACCTATCCAAAGATATTAAGGGATAATGTGGTCGGCGAGATTGCCCGCAATCTATTTGCCGATGCCGAAGCCATGCTGAAATCCATACAAGATGAAAAATGGCTGACAGCAAAGGCTGTTATCGGCTTTTGGCCCGCCAATGCGGTTGGGGATGATGTGATGCTTTATACGGATGACAGCCGCAAGGAAATTCTGGAGAGGGTGCCATTTTTGCGCCAGCAAATCCGCAAGCGCCAAGGCAGCTATAATATGTGTCTGGCGGATTATGTCGCGCCCGAAAGCAGCGGCAAAGCGGACTATCTGGGCGGTTTTGTGGTTACGGCGGGCCTTGGCATTGAAGAAAAACTGAAAGAATTTCAGGCAAAATTTGATGACTTTAATGATATTCTCTTAAAATCATTGGCCGATAGACTGGCAGAGGCTTTTGCCGAGCAGATGCATGAGCAGGTTCGCAAAGAATATTGGGGCTATGCCAAGGATGAAAAACTGAGCAATAAGGAGCTAATCCGCGAAAGATATGACGGCATCCGCCCCGCCCCCGGCTATCCGGCCTGCCCGGATCATACCACCAAACCTGCTTTGTTCGAGCTGCTGGACGGCACCAGAAATGCCAGCGTTACTTTGACTGACAGTATGGCCATGCTGCCTGCCTCATCCGTATCCGGCTATTATTTCAGCCACCCCAAAAGCCAATATTTCGGCATCGGCAAAATCGGCGAAGACCAGCTCGAAGATTACGCAAAACGGCGCGGCATAGACGTAAAAGACGCAAGGCGCTGGCTGGSSAGTAATATTATGTAGNNNTATTTTATATATTTCTCWMAAGAKWNNAGACACGAACTAGGTTTAWCAGAGGTTCAAAAGCATATAGTGCGGGTCGTCTACCAGAAGCATCTTCGAGAGTGATAAGTATTTTATTATTAAGTAATGCTCTCGTAAATCTTGCCGCAGAGGCAGAAGGTATACCACTTTTTGAAGTGAACTTATTATTTCTGAAAACGGGATTCGTAAAGACAAAATCTAATGCGTTAATACTCCATTTTGAAGATAAAATAGTGGCAAATATATTTTTCATTTCCTCATAAAGTGTTTGGATATTCTCGGCTACCATAAGGTTTCTTTTCGCCTGTTGTTCGATCGCATCCAAGAAAAAGGCACACCAGCTATCCCAATCACCATCCTTTGAAACATTTCGCATTATGTCTATATATAAATCCTTATTTTCTTCGAAGTAAGCACTTATATAAAAATGAGGTGAGGATATCGTAYGAGACGACCATAACATAAGGGTGATTAGCATTCTTCCGATACGCCCGTTTCCATCTTGAAAGGGATGTAGGGCTTCAAATTCAATATGTGCCATTGCCGTTTTGAGGAGTTCAGGATGTTTATTGGTCTTTATATAATTGAATAAGGCGTCGAGTCCATCCTGTAACTTTTCGGGGCTAATGGGAATAAACAGAATGTCTCTTTTATGTTTGTCGGCTAAATAGTTTTGCTCATTTTTGAATTTTCCTGGAGATTTTGCCGCGCCGCGCCCAAAAGAAAGTAGCTTTTGATGAATGGCTTTTATGAGTGATTGGGAAAGAGGATAGCCATCATTCATTGCGTCTTGTGCGGCTTTTAAGGCTCTTTGATATAAGATGGTTTCGATAACTTCATGCCTTACATTACTTCCTTCGACCGCGCCTTCTTCGTAGTCCGCTTCATACCTAAGAATTTCATCTATCGTGCTTATGGTTCCTTCCATTCTGGATGAAATAACAGCTTCCTGATTCCTTAGAGGGGCTAGTAATATTTCGCTGTTATGCATGTTTTTGAGCATTTGATCATAACGTGCAATGGCGTCTGTTGCCTTGATGAGGGCAGGGATAAATTTTTCGTAGTTTAATGTTTCAGGCGGAAATTGACCGTAATGGTAGTGAACAGCATTTTCTATGTTAGGTTTCATGTTTTGATTCATCAGTTGTGGAATGTGTAATTATTTTTATATAATAATACCAAAAGGTAGTTGAATGTCAATATCTATGAATAATTAATGACTAGAGGGTTAGTTGGTCGTAAATACAAATTTTTGAGATTCAAGAGGCGTAGATGTTAAAGTTTTTATGTCAAATTACTTTGATTATGATTTTCTTGCGTTCTTGACGTACAAACTATTTTCATCTTAAAATATTCATGTCAAACATCTTGACTTTGTTTCTTGCGTTTGCTCCTCTGGCCTTATGAGAAAAGCACTTAAAACTGGTATGATTTGTATATTTCTATTTCTCGCCGGCTGTTCAACCGCGCCGCCGCGAAATATTAATGACGGCTGCGCGATTTTTAAGGAGAAAAGCGGCTGGTATAAGGCCATGCTGCGGTCGCAGAAGAAATATGGCACGCCGATCCATGTGCAGCTGGCGATCATTCATCAGGAATCCAGTTTCAAGCATAATGCCAAGACCGAGCGCACCCATATATTCTGGGTGATTCCGTGGGGGCGGAAATCAACGGCTTATGGCTATGCGCAGGTTAAGGATGGCACATGGGACTGGTATAAACAAAAAACCGGCAATCGCGGCGCGGACAGGGATAATTTTGCTGATGCGACGGATTTTATCGGCTGGTATACGGATGTGAGCCAGAAAACCCTCGGCATTTCCAAATGGGATGCGGAAAATCAATATCTGGCCTATCATGAGGGCCACGGCGGTTTTAAACGTAAAAACTACCGCAAGAAACCCTGGTTGATGAAGGTGGCCAAAAAAGTCCAGCGCAACAGCCTGAAATATGCCGCCCAGCTGAAAAAATGCGAGAGCAGCTTGGATCGCGGTTTCTGGCTTTGGCCTTTTTAGAGAAATTTTCTAATCGTTATTTTTGAATAGGGTTCGTCGGAGGATTTTTTGGATTTAATGCAGAAACAGGAACACCATGTGCCTTTGCGACAATTTTTCTAGCGAAAGCTAAGTCTTTTGGTGCATCAGCCCACGGATAAATCACAATGGTTCCAGAAGCTATTTCATGCCAAGTACGATTTTTTCGATCTATCAATATCCAAAGATAGCCCAATCCGCATAGTAAAAAAGATAAATAGGCCACAAAATATCTAATAATAAGTTGAAAGATTGTTGCTCTTCCCATCGTTTTTTGGCTGACGAGTTGATGATGATAATACATCATCGATGGTGTGGCTTTTTTGATGTATAGGAACGCAGTGATGAAAATAAAATGAATTGGGAAAGAAACTTCAAGCCATATGTTTAGTTCAGAACCGCTAACGTAATAAGCATATAATCCGATTATTGTTAGAGATATAAGTGAAATTAAAAAACCATCAATATTTAAATATATTAGCCGATCTATAAATCCGACATATCTAATTTTTCTCGGCATGAATTCGCTCCTTTTTAAAATACATCGCCCAGTAGAAAAAATACGAAAGCAACCTTGATCAAGTTTTCTAGCTCTGGCCTTTTTAGATTCTAACCCTAGATTAAATTTTAGGCGGCTGGCCTTTGCGCAGCCATCCCGTGATCGCATAACGCCCGCCCTCGGCATGGGGAACCACATAGCTAACGGAATGTTTTTGCGGTATTTTAAGAATATTCAGCGCATTGAAACTTGGCGTTATGCCTTGGCTGATATGGCCATCATCGTCAATGAATTGCAGAATGCCGCCCCAGTCCGGTCGCCAGTTGGGGGTGAAATTCATCACCATGGCGACAAGACGGTTTTTGCCGCCAACATCGTCACTATGGTCGGAAAGAAAATGCCCCGCCCTATATTGGGTGCATTGGGAATCGGCAAAGCTGGCCTCTTTAAAACCAGTTACAGCCCGCATGAAATCCAGATATTCTTCTGAATTCACAAAATCCAGATATTGATTGATATACAGATGCTGATTTAACTTTTGCTCACGGGCATCGGACAAAGAATAGGCATTGAAGATATATTGAAAATCATATTTTGCCTTTTCATTGATATGGGTATTGAGCAGATGCCGTTGAACATCGTCCATGGCGTCAATTTGAATTTGATGGAGGGTGTAGCCTTTTTCCCCATCATTAAAATTACTTTGCCAGGGAACCTCGCTTTGTAAGGCATCGTAAATTGCCTTGGCCGATTCCGGCGTTAATATTTCAGGAATATGCACACGTCCGGCATCTTGAAATATTCTGGCAAATTTCTCGATATCCAAATCAGGGTTTAATTGAATGGTTATGGACACGGTATGCTTTCCTTGTTGWTTTKGCNTAWGNWYRMYCAKAATRWWMCTGCATATTTTTTCTATCATTTCCAGCCTTAGATGATATAGAGTGTCTCTATTCAGGTAAAGGAAAATGCTTATGTCTATTTGGTCTTCAATCATTGGCGGCGCGGCCGGGGGCGCTATTCTGGGCGGGCCTATCGGGGCTATCATCGGGGCGGTGGCGGGTCATTATATTGGCAAAAAAATGGGTGAGGGCGGCGGTCTGGAGACCGATCAGGTCTCCTTTACCGTCGGGGTCATCGCGTTAAGCGCAAAAATGGCCAAGGTCGACGGCCATGTGAGCCGGGAAGAGATTGACGCCTTCAAGCAGGCCTTCAAAGTGCCGGAAAGCGAGATGAAAAATGTCGCGCGTATATTCAATATGGCCCGTAAAGAAGCCACGGGATTTGAGCCTTATGCCCTGCAATTGGCCAAATTATTTCGGGCCAAGCCGGCGATGCTTGAAGAATTGCTGGGTATATTATTTCATATCGCGCGGGCGGATGGCGTCATCCATCCGGCGGAATTGCAGTTTCTGGCTGATGTATCGGCGATTTTCGGGTTTTCTGCTGCGGAATTTGACCGAATCAGAGCCGAAAATCTTGGGCCGGATAAAGCAGACCCYTATGWRATMYTRGGSGTYAGCCGGGMKGCCACGGAYAAGGAAATYAAATCSGCTTAYCGKAARYTRATCAAGGAACATCAYCCGGAYCTWYTGGCMTCCCAAGGMYTRCCGCCKGAATTYATYGARRTYGCCAATGAAAAACTGTCGGTGATTAATGTGGCCTTTGATCGCATCGAAAAAGAACGTGGCATGACGTAGGGAGCGCGTTATGCCAATCCATCATATTCTGTTCGGCTTTATTGTATCCCTTGTCTGGGGCGTCAATTTTGTCGTGATGAAAATCGGGCTGGAGCATTTATCGCCATTTTTATTTATGGCCCTGCGATTTGCTATTGTYTTCCTGATTTTATTTCCCTGGCTGCGGATCGTTAAAGGCAAGATGAAGTTGATTTTTGCGGTTGGGCTTTGTTTGGGCGGATTGCATTTTGCCTTTGCAATTATGGGATTAAAGCTCACTGAAAATGTAACGTCAATCATCGTCATTGTGCAAATGCATGTGCCGCTTACGTTGATCATGGCGCATTTCCTCTTAAAGGAAAGGCTGAGCTATTGGCGGGGCAGCGGGATTGTTGTTGCCTTTGTCGGGGTGCTGATTATCTCCTTTGACCCCGCCATCATGCATGAACGTGTTGCGATTGTTGTTATTTTCGGCGCGACCATGCTTTATTCCATTGGGGCTATTTTAATGCGGCAGCTTCAGAATGTCGGGGTATTAAATACGCAGGCCTGGACGGCAATTTTCGGCTTTCCCATATTACTCAGCCTGTCCCTTTTCATAGAGGCTGAGCAGTTGGAACAGGTCATGACGCTGAATATGGAAGGCTGGGGAGCGGTATTTTATACGGCGGTTTTATCCTCTGTTGTGGGCTACGGCGGCATGAATTTTCTGCTGAAACGTCATCCGGTACCGTTGATTGCGCCGATTTTTCTCAGCACACCATTGTTCGCAACAGCCGCTGCTGTTATTGTCTTCGATGAAATTTTGACCACACGGTTTTATATTGGCACCGGTTTGACCCTGATTGGGCTGGCGGTCATTCATCTGCGCGACTGGTGGAAAAAACGTCAAATAGTACAGGAGCTATTGCCATGATGTCTTATCCGTCGCCCAATTATGATGATCGCCCCGAAGGCGTTAAGATTAAATATCTGATCCTGCATTATACCGGCATGAATACAGGAAAAGCGGCGTTGGACAGGCTGTGTGATGAGGCGGCCAAAGTCAGCGCCCATTATCTGATCGAAGAGGATGGCCGCGTATTTTCACTGGTGCCGGAGGGGAAACGTGCGTGGCATGCGGGACGATCCTCATGGGAGGGGGAGCGCGATATTAACGGCTATTCTATCGGGATTGAACTGGTAAATCCCGGTCATGACAGCCCGGGTTACAAGGGGGACTACCGGCCTTTTCCCGAGGCGCAAATGGCGGCATTGATTGATCTTTGCCGTGGCATCCTAACGCGCCATGATATAAAGCCGTGGCATGTTCTTGGCCATTCAGATGTCGCCCCGGCCCGCAAATGTGATCCGGGCGAGCTGTTTGACTGGCAAAGACTGGCTGAGGCCGGGATCGGCGTGTGGCCTGTCAAGGCGGATAAAAAGCAGTCCATTGCGGGTAATGCGGCCTCTTTTCAAGAGAGATTATCTCTCTATGGCTATGAGTTTGACGGGCATAAGGATTTTCCGGGGCAACGGATTGTCACGGCTTTTCAACGCCATTTCCGGCCCTTGGATATCAGCGGGGATATTGATGATGAATGCCGCCAGATTTTGGATGACCTTTTGACCATCAAGGCCTTAACATAAATTACGCTTAATATTCCGGTTCAAGGGCATCATTCGTGTGCTGGGCCTTTGTGGTATCAGGCAGCAGGCCTTCGGGGAGCGTATCCAGTGTTTTCTCAGTATTTGGCCCGGCGGGGCCATGTTCAAAAAGATATTCATCATCTCCAGAACACCCTATTGTAAAACTTGTTATCACGCCGGCCAGAAGTAGTGTTTTAAGTATATTTCCGGTCATATATATGTCCCGTTAAAAAATGATGTGTTCAGGTTGATTTTTAATTGTTTTTCGCAATGTGCCCGAGTTTTGCGTGGAAGGCAAGTTGTGGATATAATTTATCAAGAATTATCGTCAACATTAAAGCTTTATCAATATTATTAGTATATTTTTTTAATATGATGCCTTGGTTTTGGCCTTAGGGAGCAATAATGTCGGTTTCGCCTACTATGAAAGATTCGGAAAAAATTAGCAGCATCAAGCTTGGCTTGGCCTGTATGCGGAGTACGAAAAGGCGGACAGTTGTTTGGCCGGCCACGCTTCATGTGGCGGATTTCGAGTTTAGAGCAATGTTGTATGATATTTCCCTGGGCGGGATGCGTTTGAAGTTGCCCCTGCCGCTCGCGCGCGGCGCTGAGGCCAGGGTTAAAATCAAAAATAAAGTTGTTTTGAATACCAGAGTGGTGTGGTGCGCCGGTGAATTTATCGGATTGAAATTCTGTGATCCTCTCGAGGTCGTAAGCAAGGCGCTTGGGGAATTATCTGCGGGCCTTGACGACATAAAATAAAAAAATATTTTTTAAATCTTTTATTTTTTCTGGAAAATTTCGTTTTTACTGTTTTTTTTCTTAAAATTAGACTATTCACGGCCTATCCAGATGGTTGGATGGTCGCTGCTGCATTTATGCGGGAGAGGAAAGTCCGGGCACCACGCAAGAACGGTGCCGGTTAATGGCCGGCGAAGGTGACTTCAGGGAAAGTGCCACAGAAAGCAAACCGCCTGCGCTTATGGCTTTTTGGCTATGACAAGGGTAAGGGTGAAAGGGTGCGGTAAGAGCGCACCGCTCTGTTGGTAACAACAGAGGCAGGGTAAACCCCACCGGGTGCAAAATCGAATAGGAACGTCAGCTCTTTAAGGGCAGCTCTTCTTGCGGAGTGTCGTTCGGGTAGATTGCATGAGGGTACTGGCAACAGCCCCCCTAGATGAATGACCATCCATTTGCCGTGTTTTCAGGAACAAGGCAAGGGACAGAACCCGGCTTACAGACCATCTGGATATTTTTTATGGGTCAAATAGATGCTGACCCTAGAATCTTCGGAGGGCGTTCAAGATTCTGTGTCAGGTTAAACATTCAGATGTCCAGTACTTCATCTAAACGCCCGTCAAAATATATAGCCAATTGCGACAATGTCAA
>NVVM01000028.1 GCA_002402225.1 Alphaproteobacteria bacterium | reverse complement strand
GCCGCGGCATGAAGGACGCATTCTCCACCGGATCCCATGCCCACCAGCCGCCCCAGCCCAGCTCGTAATAGGCCCACCATGACCCAAGAACGATGCCGATAGTCAAAAACACCCACGCCAGCAATGTCCATGGCCGAACCCATCTGGCCCATGCCGGATCAACGCGCCCTTCGATCAGGGCGGCAATGGCAAAGGAAAAAACCACCGACAGACCCACATAGCCCAGATATAAAAACGGCGGATGAAAAACAAGCCCCGGATCCTGAAGCAACGGGTTCAGGCCATTGCCTTCGAACGGGACATCAGACAGACGGTCAAAGGGATTGGACGTGAGCAGCATGAACAGGTAAAAACCGATACCAACCATGGCCTGCACGGATAATACCCGCGCCCGCAGGCTTTTGGGAAGGCCCCGGCCAAAATAGGCAACCATCGCCCCGAATAACGCCAGAAACATCACCCAGAATAACAACGAGCCTTCATGATTACCCCATACGCCGGAAATTTTATAGAGCAGCGGTTTCAGGGAATGACTGTTGCGGGCGATCACCGCCACCGAGAAGTCAGAAATCAGATAGGAATAGGTCAGGGCCAGAAAAGCCAACAGGGAAAAGAAAAACTGGCCGTAAGCTGCGGGCTGGCCCAGCATCATCATGCGTTCGCTCCCCCGCGCCGCGCCGATCATGGGAAAAATGGCCTGTATCACGGTAAGCCCTAATGCCAACACAAGGAAATAATGGCCTAATTCTGCGATCATAAGGCGTCATCTTTCTGCTGTGTTTCCGCCGTTCTTCGTTGCCATTCGCCCCGCTTTTTCAGGCTGTCGATCACTTCTTTGGGCATATAGGTTTCATCATGTTTGGCAAAAACTTCTGAAGCGACAAAAACGCCGTCTTTATTCATGGCACCTTCGGCGACAATGCCTTGTCCCTCGCGGAATAAATCCGGCAACAATCCTTCGTAGGTTACCGCAACAGATTCATTGCCATCCGTGACGATAAAGTGATTGATGAGAATTCCGGCGTTTTCCCGGCTTTCGAAGCTATCCTCTTCCACCAATCCACCAAGGCGGAAATTTTGCCCCGGCCCGATGTTYYTTTCRAYAATYTCAGTRGGRTCATAAAACARKCGAATRCTRTCYTCCARSGCGCTCAGMACRAGAAGCACGGCCAGCCCAAGCACGGTGATGKACGTCAGAAGGAAATATAAACGGCGTTTTTTCCGCGCCCCCGCCTTTAATCCGATTCTGGTCATTCTGTCATCCTTGAAATATAAAAATAAGGCACTTAATTCTGTTTTCCTGATAAATCATTTAACTGTTTTTCCAATATTCTCAGATCATTTTCATCGTTCTTTTTCGATCGCCAACTGGATAAAGCCATAATCACGAGAACGACGGCCGTCGCGACATAACTGGACAGGATATATATATCATTTGAATGTAATATTTGTTGCATGAATTCTGCCATCATCCCAGCCCCCCGCCCAACTGGATTCGAATCGCGCGAACCCGCCGCCGCAAAATAAGGCTTTGGATACGCCAGATAAGGGCCGTGACGAAAAACATATTAAAAGCCCCGATCATCAATATTAAGGCCGTGAGCATGTCGCCGCCAATGGTTGGCCCGTCAAGTCGCATGAGGGTGGCGGGTTGATGCAATGTATTCCACCAATCCACGGAAAATTTGATAATGACCACATTTATGATGCCGACCATCGCCACGATCGCCGCGATTTTGGCGGCTTTGGCCTGATCCTCAATGGTTTCCCAAACGGCCATATACCCCAGATAAATGAAAAACAGAACGAGCATGGATGTCAGGCGCGCATCCCAGATCCAATATGTCCCCCACATGGGTTTTCCCCACAGGCTGCCGGTAAGCAAGGCCAACGCGGTAAAGCCTGCGCCTAATGGCGCCGTTGCCCGCGCGGCCTGATCTGCAAGGGGATGTTTCCAGATAAACCCCACGGCGCTGGCCACGGCAATGATACCATAACCAAATTGCGCCATATAGGCCGCCGGGACATGGATATATATGATCCGATATGTATTGCCCATTTGATAGTCTTCCGGGGCCAGAAAAAAGGCATAATAAAGCCCGGATGCAAATAGAAGAATTGTCAGCCCCATGAACCAGGGCAGAAAAATCTTACTTAACCGCATAAAACGGGCTGGATTGGCAAACTTATGCATTAAAATGGTCTATAGCTATGTGAATATTTTATCAAGTTAAATAGGGTATTTTTCATCGTATTTTAGGGCAGTTTCGCCGCAAATAAATTGATACTCATCAAAAAGAACTTTTATAATATGAAGATGGATTGTTTATGGCGTCTTCAGGAGCGTAATATGAAAAAATTGAAAAGACCGATAAAACTTGCCGTGGGATGGTTATTTTTCCTGATTGGSTTRAWTMWRRCYCMRTWGCCATTGCCTTTGGGGCAGCTGATTGCCTTGATTGGCCTGAGTCTTTTGGTCTCGGAAAGCTATGTGATTTGTATGTTTGCCCGCAAGCTACGGCGCAATTTCCCATTGGCAAGCCGTATGATGGATCGGGTAAAGCCCTATATGCCCGGTTTCTTAAAGTCGACGATCGAGGATACAGACCCCAAACACTTACGCCCCGCCGTATAAATTAAGATTATGATATACAATATTACTCAAGGCCTGCCCTGATGGCCGCCGCCGCCGCCCAAGGGGCGATGGCGGCGCTGAACAGGCTGAATCCGCTGAGTAACATAAGATGTTCCATGGCGGGATAGCCCCCAATGGCGGCCTTCACCGCGAGCGATCCGAAAATCAGCACCGGAATATAGAGCGGTAATATGAGCAGGGATAATAATATGCCGCCCCGCCGCAGGGTCACGGTTACAGAGGCCCCGATACCGCCGATAAAACTTAACGCCGGCGTGCCCAGCAGCATGGTCAGAATGAGCGGCAGAAACGCAGCTTCCGGTAAATTCATCATGATGCCCAAAATTGGCGTGATGACAATCAAAGGCAGGGACGTGGTTAACCAATGGGCGATGCATTTGGCCAGAACCACAAGCTCCAGCGGCACCGGGCTTAAAATAAATTGATCCAGTGAGCCATCTTCATAATCGGTCTGAAACATCCGGTCCAATGACAAAAGGCAGGACAGGAGGGCTGCCACCCAGATAACGCCAACAGAAATTCTTTCCAGAATATTCTGCTCCGGCCCAATGGCAAAGGGAAACATGATCACCACCATGACGAAAAAACCCATAACCATGGTTGTCGCACTGCCGTGCCGCATGGACAGGCGTAAATCCCGGGCAATGATTGACAGGGCGAGCTTTAACATAACAAGCTCTCCTCTTGATCATCTTTGAGGCGAGAAGATGCGGAATAAGAAAAGTCAGACATATTTAACAGGGTGCTTTTATCCGCATCAATGCCGAGCTGAATATGGGTTGCCGCCAGAATACTGCCGCCGCGCGTCAAATGATCATTCATCAGGCCACAAAGCAATTCAACGCCGATAACATCCAGCCCGACGGTTGGCTCGTCCAGCAACCAGATGCGCCCCGGATGACATAATACCCGCGTCAGCGCCGCTCTTCGTGCCTGACCGGAGGAGAGATAACAAACTGGCAGGTCAAGGCAATGATCCACGCCGATTTTTTCGGCTTCTGTCCTGATGTCGCCTTCGTGATGTTCCATATTGGCCCAGAATTTCAAATTTTCGGCCACGGTCATTTCCGGCTTCAATCCATTTTTATGGGCCAGATAACAGATGTTTCGGCTGATCCAGTCTTTATCGCCTAAAATATTTTGATCCGCATCCTTGGGGGAACCATAGAATATTTCGCCATTTTGTGCCGGCAAAAGGCCAGAAATTATTTTCATCAGGCTGGATTTGCCCGAGCCATTGGCCCCGTTAAGGATAAGGGCGCGGCCCGGCGGCACGTCAAAGGAAAGGTCACAGAAGATGACTTTATCCCCTCTGATACAGGTAAGATTCTGGCCGCGTAAGATTTCGCTCACTAAATGATCCATTCATAACTTTTCAAAAGCTATAACATTTAGCGCCGGACTTATAAAGTGTCATAATGAAAAGCTCCTGCTTCTGGCGGACCATAAGTCAAACAGGTCGCCAGAAGCAGGTTTTCCGGATTTTAGGGGTGAGGGTAGGGGTATAAATCCGGAAAATTTTATTAGTTGCTATAGTTTAATAGTTATTTGGTGACAGGCGTCCGGCCCAGACCAATAAAATGGTTGCGAGGCTGAATATGGTGGTCCCGATGATAATTTTTCCGACATTTCCAGTCCAGATTGCGACCGTTTCGGCATCGCCTAACCCCGTGGTTGCGAAAATTAGAAATACACTGATCATCAGAAATGACAGGATAATTTTCGACCATGGAAATTTTTGGGAAATCCTTTGGGGAAATCCTTTGGTGGTTATACGGGCTTGATATTTCATGGTTTGGCTCCTTCATTCCTTTATTCTATAGTCGGAATATAGGCGGCCAATAAGGTCTCAATTTGGCGTAATCAAGGTCATTTTCAGGCGAAACAAGGCAATAGTGCCATAATTAACCAACCTAGCCAAATAGCTCTATTTCGTCCAATGTATCTTCAGCACTGTCCTCAGAGTCTTGAGATTCCAGATAGACATTCAGCATGCGGATTAAATCTTCATCATCTTCAAATTGGGCGTTAATGACATCATCTTGCATGTCCCGGACAGTAAAATGAATTTTGGAGCCTGCCGTACCGGTAGAAATATTACCTTTTCTGACGCTGTCGTC
Organism: Alphaproteobacteria bacterium; assembly: GCA_002402225.1. Classification (GTDB taxonomy): domain Bacteria; phylum Pseudomonadota; class Alphaproteobacteria; order Sphingomonadales; family Emcibacteraceae; genus Paremcibacter. The sequence continues at coordinate 27,188 of NVVM01000028.1, read as the reverse complement.
CATGAAATTGCCAGCCATGAAATTCTCAGGTAAGGGATTGTCGAGCATCTTGACCCTCATGCCGCCCATGGAGTAATCCAGGAATTGAATCTGGATATCCCCTTCAATCCCGTCCAGCGTGATGAGGGCGGTTTTTGTTGAGCTGTGGCGTTCCGTACTGCGCCGTTCATTCTCGTCCAGAGCGCATTGGACAATGTCCATCATATGGCTGCGAATGGATAATACCTGACGGGCCAACTCTTCTGAAATGAGATTGATTTCTTCTACAATTAACGTATTATTATTGGCTTCCTGAGAAATATCACGCGCGCCTTCGGTAACGGTTTGAACGCTTGTGCGGGCCTCGGTAGAACTTGTGGTTATTTCTCTTGTGGCCTCTCCTTGCCGGGTGACTTCGGTGCTGATGACATCGGATGAGCTTTGCACGCTATCAATGCTCTTTTTGATTTTGTCGATATCCAGAACGGCGGCGCCAACCTTGGTTTGAATGCCTTTAATATGCTGGGTAATGCCCTCGACAGACTGGGTTGTCTGATTGGCAAGATTTTTGACTTCTGCTGCGACAACCGCGAATCCTTTTCCCGCTTCACCGGCCCGCGCGGCCTCAATTGTGGCATTAAGCGCGAGCATATTGGTTTGGCGGGCAATATTATTGATCAGGCCGATAATCTCCTCAATGCCCTGCGCGGCATCTTCGAGTCCCGAAATGGTATTCTGGGTATCGTTGCTGATGCTGACGGCTTCCTGGGTTAACGCGGTTGTTTGTTCCATCTGGCGGGTGATTTCTGTAACTGTATCACTGAGCCCTGCGGCGAATTGCTGGACATTGGTTGTATTTTCCAATGCCATTGCCGCGCCCTCTGCGACGGTGCCGGATTTATCCCCCACAGTTTGGGCCGACTTAGTAAGCTGGGCCGCAATATCCGTGGCTTTTTCTGTCTGAATTGTAATATTTTTAATATTATTCTGCAGTTCAATATCAATGGAATCAGCCATTTTGAACAGGCTGGTTTTGGTTTGTCCGGCGAATTCCTTCAGGAAGGTTACCTCTTCTTCGGCATGTCGCTGGGTTTCCTGTGCGAGGCCGGCCTGCAGGGTCATTTTGCGAACTTGTTTCTTCAGGTCTTCTATTTCAATTTTTTCACTATCTATAGGTGTCAGGGTTTCTTCCGGCCCGGCTTCATCATTTGGCGAGATGTTTTTAAGCAACTGATACCAAAATAAAAAACTGCTCGCGAAAAGAATGCCGCTTACAACCATCCCAAGCATACTCATGCCTGACAGGGTTGCGGCGCTATAAAATAGATTTAATGTCATGAGAAACATATTTGCGCCTATGATTCCGAATAAAATCCATAAGCTTTTCTTGCTGGAAATAGTCAGGGTTTTATTTAATAACAGGCTGAATGACGATAAATTCATTGGATTTCCCAAATATGTGACAGGGTCATTTTTGCAGCTTTAGGCTTTATAATTAAGATAATATAACACCATAGGTATATATGGTATAAATAACCTTTATTAATAAATCCTTATGTTGATTAATTTAATCATGAAACCAATCGTGACAGGATGTTGCAGGGGCGGATTTCTCAGCTTCTCATTCTTAAGATGGGGGCATCCTCAGTTTAAAGTTACAGTATATGGCATGTTTTCACTTGAGAAATAGGCCGTTATAGTGCAGAAAGCAGCTAGAATATTTCACGATTAATTTTCAAAGGAGAAACCCCGTGGCAACTGTTGGTCAAGACACATTAGGCACCCGCCGGACGCTCGACGTTAATGGTACTGAATATGACTATTATTCCCTTAAAAAAGCCGCAGAAAAACTGGGGGACATATCCCGCCTGCCCTTCACTTTGAAAGTATTATTAGAGAATTTATTGCGCTATGAAGATGGCGTGACGGTTTCAACAGATGATGTGCAAGCCATCGTGGACTGGCAGAAAAATCTTGGCGCGGTCACCCGYGAAATTCAATATCGYCCGGCCCGGGTATTGATGCAGGATTTCACCGGCGTTCCCGCCGTCGTTGATCTGGCGGCCATGCGCGATGCCATGAAGGCCATGGGCGGGGATCCTCAAAAGATTAATCCACTCAGTCCTGTTGATCTGGTTATTGACCATTCTGTCATGGTGGATGTCGCCGGATCCGCCACGGCAATGCAGCAAAATGTTGACCTGGAAATGGCCCGCAATGCAGAGCGGTATCAATTTCTAAAATGGGGACAGGGCAGTTTTGATAATTTCTCAGCCGTCCCGCCCGGCATGGGTATCTGCCATCAGGTTAATCTAGAATATATCGCCAAAACGGTCTGGACCGCAGAAGTGGATGGCCGGACAGTGGCCTATCCTGATACCTGCGTTGGCACCGATTCTCATACGACGATGATTAATGGCCTTGCGGTTCTTGGCTGGGGCGTTGGCGGCATTGAGGCCGAGGCGGCGATGCTGGGCCAGCCTGTTTCCATGCTGATCCCCGAAGTGGTTGGCTTTAAGTTAACCGGTAAATTACAGGAAGGCATCACCGCGACAGACTTGGTTTTGCGGGTTGTGGAAATGTTACGTGACCTTGGGGTGGTCGGCAAATTTGTCGAATTTTATGGCAGTGCMCTTGCCGAACTGACTCTGGCAGATCAGGCCACCATTGCCAATATGGCTCCGGAATATGGGGCGACCTGCGGCTTCTTCCCGGTTTCTGTTCAGACATTGGAGTTTCTGCGCCTGACGGGCCGAACGGAAGAAAATATTGCCCTTGTGGAATCCTATGCCAAGGAACAGGGTATGTGGCTTGATGAAAATTCGCCGGAGCCGGYTTATACCAAAACACTGGAACTTGATATTTCCACCATTGAGCCAAATCTTTCCGGCCCAAAGCGCCCGCAAGACCGCGTGGCGTTAAAGGCGGCGGCCAGTGCCTTTGACACTGTCCTGACGGATTTTGGCAAATTGGCCGAGAAAGCCACAATATTTGATGTTGAAGGCACGGATCACGGCATTCGCCACGGTGATGTGGTGATCGCGGCCATTACATCCTGTACCAATACCTCAAATCCGGGCGTTATGATGGCGGCGGGTCTTTTGGCCAAGAAAGCCAATGAGCTGGGCCTGACGAGAAAACCATGGGTCAAAGCTTCGCTCGCGCCCGGGTCTCAGGTGGTGACGGAATATCTGGAAAAAGCTGGCTTGCAGCATCATCTTGACGCCCTTGGGTTTAATCTGGTGGGTTATGGCTGCACGACCTGTATCGGAAATTCCGGCCCTCTGGCCGCGCCAATCTCTGCGGCTATAAACAGCAATGATCTGGTTTGTACGTCAGTTTTATCCGGTAACCGGAATTTTGAAGGCCGTATATCTCAGGATATCAAAGNCNATTWTNTRGCSTCYCCRCCGCTTGTGGTKGCTTATGCCATTGCSGGCTCCTTAACCATTGAYGTGACGACAGAACCTCTGGGTCAGGACARGCAGGGCAATGATGTYTATTTGAAAGATGTCTGGCCGAGCAACAGGGAAATTTCCGAAGCCATTGCCGCCTCTTTAAACCGCGAGATGTTCATTGACCGCTATAAAGATGTTTTTGCGGGCACCGATGAATGGCAAGCCATTAAAGTCGCCGAGGGGGAAACCTATGCCTGGGATGCCAAATCAACCTATATTCAGCATCCGCCTTATTTTCAGGGCATGAGCAAAACCCGTGAAGGCGGCTTTGCCAATATTGAAGGGGCGTCGTTGCTGGCCCTGCTTGGCGATAGTATCACCACAGACCATATTTCACCGGCAGGGGCGATCAAGGCCGACAGTCCGGCGGGAAAATATCTGAAAGACAACGGCATTGACCGAAAAGATTTCAACAGCTATGGCTCGCGGCGCGGCAATCATGAAGTGATGATGCGCGGCACTTTTGCCAACATCCGCCTGCGTAACCTGATGGCGCCGGGGACAGAGGGGGGATGGACAACGCATTATCCTTCTGGTGATGTGATCAGCATTTATGATGCGGCCATGCGATATGCGGACGCGGGACGGCCACTGGTTGTTGTTGGCGGCAAGGAATATGGCACAGGGTCGAGCCGTGACTGGGCCGCGAAGGGGACTAACCTTCTGGGTGTCAAAGCCGTTCTTGTGGAAAGCTTTGAACGTATTCATCGCTCCAACCTTGTGGGTATGGGCGTCCTGCCATTGCAATTCAAGGACGGTGATACGCGGGATACGCTGGGCTTGACGGGCACGGAAACTTTTGACATCACGGGTATTGCGGACGGTATTCTGCCGCGCCAGGATGTGGCTGTGAAGGTGACTTATGCCGATGGTTCCACCAGAGAAATCACCGTACTCTGCCGCATTGATACCGCAAATGAAGTTGAATATTATGCCAATGGCGGCATCCTGCATTATGTTTTGAGGAATTTGGCGGCTGAATAAGTCAGCCCCGAACAAACCAGTTCCGAATGAATCATCAGAAAAGCCGGGTCTTATGATCCGGCTTTTTATGTGAAAAATTTCCGGTTATCGGGTTTTTTGCGGGATATCCTTGCTGGTTTGACGGCGGTTGGTCTGTGGCGGCATGGCTGTATTTTTTTTCAAGCCATCACGGTGAGGGACGTCGCCGTCTCTCACGCCGATCAGAATCCGGAAAGCCTCCGCATTGGCCGCCACCACGATGGCCAATATCATGAATGTCAAAAAGCCGGCCAGGGTCTCGATGATTATGGTTGAAACAATGTAATTGATCGACAGTTTTTCGGACATAACATCCAGAAACAAAGTTAATATATAACTATATATGCTCAAGGGTAAGAAGGCGCGAAGCGTTACCCACCAAAGGGTCACCGTATATCCGCGCGTGCGTTTCCAGATATCCTGCATGCGCAATGATGTGCGCCCCAGCGCAAAGCCCGCCGCATAGAGCGATAATCGAATGAGGATAGGCGAAAAAACCAGCATGATGATCAAGGTGCTTTTAAACGCCAGCTCTTGAATAAAAGCCTCAGAGAGCGGCACACCCTGTCCATGAAAATAGACCATCATACTGAAGGAAAGCAACAGGGTTGGCACCAGAAGAACCAATGAAACCACCAAAATTCTTAACAGGGCGCGGCTGACACGTTTAAAGGATAAAGGACTATTGCTGAAACCTTTTTTTATCAGCAGGCGATAGCTGGCGTAATCTGATCCGAGCAGAAATTGCCGGTACCAGACAATAGCAAAGGCGGCGGTTATAACATTCAGGAAATAAACACTGTTGATATGGATGTCATGTTCAATGAGAAGTATTTGTTCACCGACCATAACCATCACCCACAGAATGAGCGGGCCATAAATCAGACGAAAAAAATGAGGCATGTGATCTGCGAGAAAACGATAGCTTTCTGTGATCGACGACCCGACGGTAAATTTCTGCTCACTCACAAAACATACTTCCTTTGAGGCATTCCATAGATTTTATCATAATATTATTTCGATCAGGATATGCCGAATAGGCCAATATAACAATCATCGTCAAAAGTCACTATAGTGTGATTGGTATTTGATCCGATCTTACGGTAGCTTAAAGCCATGAATATAGTTTTACGTATGAATAGAGTTTTATCTTTTATTTTCATTTCTGTGGTGCTGGGGGCGGTGACTGCTTTCTTGTTTGTCCGCCCGGCATCTGCAATGGACGTGACGAAACCCCCGATAGTTGTTGAGCTTTTCACGTCTCAGGGCTGTAGCTCCTGCCCCCCTGCCGATGAAATTCTGGCCGAATTAAGCCAGCAAAAAAATATTCTTGCGCTCAGTTATTCCGTTGATTATTGGAATTATTTAGGCTGGAAAGATACATTGGCGCAACCAGACTGCACCCTGCGACAGAAAAAATATAACAAATCATTGGGGCTTGGCGGGGTATATACGCCGCAAATGATCATACAGGGCCGCCATGATGTGATCGGATCACGGGCGGATCTGGTTGCTAAACTTATTGATCAAGCCAAAATCACTGCGCAGGCAACCTCTGCGCCTGAAATTACATTTGTTCGGCGCGGGGATATGATGTTTTTGAATATCAGTGCCAATGTTATATGGGATAATGCGGCGGCGACCATCTGGATTATCGGCTACGACTTTGAGAAAACAGTGTCCATTAAAAAGGGTGAACTGGCCGGTCAGATCAGAAAATATCACAATGTGGTACAGTCCATCAAACGGCTCGGCAGCTGGATGGGCGAGGAAACGAGACTCAGCCTGTCCAAAGAAGATGTGGGCAGCGGAAAATATGACGCCTATGCTGTCCTCTTGCAGGCGCCGCAAACCGGCCCCATCATCACCGCTGCCGAATTAAAGTAATGTAAGCTTTACGTTAAGCTATTTGTCATTATTGTTGACAGCCGTCCGGCAAAGGCGACGGGGTCTTCGGGCATTTCGCCTTCCATGATACGGGCCTGATCGAGCAGTAGATTAGCGGCATCTTTCAAGGCATCTATTGAGCCGTCTTTTATGGATGCGGCGGCAATGGCCTTGATCAGGGGGTGATCCCCATTGATCTCAAGCACCCGAAGCGTGGTCTGATCCAGCTGTTGATGCTGTTTGAGAATGCGTTGCAGGTGGATATCCATATCACCGTCATCGGCGATGAGACAGACCGCGCTATCGGTCAGGCGATTGGACAGGCGCACATCTTTAACAGACCCCTCCAGATTGGCTTTTAACAGGCCGATTAAAGCGTCCATTTCAGGCGTGGTTTCTTCGGGCTTGTCTTCTTTATCCTCGCCGTCCTTTTTACGATCAAGGTCTGCAACGCCGCGCGTGACCGACTGGAATTTCTTACCGTCATATTCCGGCACCATTTGCAGCCAGAAATCATCGACAGAATCAGTGAGGAAAAGCACTTCTATATCCTTCGCCCGAAAGCCCTCCAATTGGGGAGATCGTTTGGCCACCTCCAGACTCTCACCGGTGATATAATATATATTTTCCTGACCCTCCGGCATACGGCCCACATAATCGTCAAAGCTTTGCAGGCCTTCTGTGCCGGTGCTTTCAAAACGGGCCAGTTTCATCAATTGGTCGCGCCGTGAGAAATCCTCATAAATGCCTTCTTTCAAAACCGCGCCAAAGGCTTTCCAGAAGAGGTTGTAGGCTTCGGGATCTTTTGCGGCTTTCTTTTCCAGCTCGGACAGGATTTTCTTGGTGACAGCCCCGCGAATTTTCGTCATTACCGGATTATTCTGCAGCATTTCACGGCTGATATTCAGCGGCAGATCCTCACTGTCGACGATACCGCGCATGAACCGCAGRTAGCTCGGGATCAGGTCTTCGCAGTCATCCGTAATGAAGATTCGTTTGACATAAAGCTTGGTACGGGTTYTGCGCGCCGGATCAAAAAGATCCATGGGCGGCTGGCTTGGGATGAACATCAGGACTGAATATTCGATGACCCCTTCGGCCCGGTAATGAAGTGTCATCCACGGATCATCCATGGCATGGCCCACATGATGATAAAATTCTTTATATTGCTCTTCTGTGATGTCAGATTTTGGCCGCACCCAAAGGGCGGTGCCGTCGTTAACCTTTTCAGACTTTTCTTCACCGTCCTTGGTTAAAACAAGGGTGATGGGAATGGCGATATGGTCGGAATATGTCTTGATGATTGACCGGATGCGATGTTCTTCCAAAAACTCTTTTGCATCGTCTTTAATATGGATGATGACATCCGTGCCGCGCGCTGTTTTTTTTGCGGGGGAGAGGCTATATTCGCCGATCCCATCCGAATGCCACATCCAGCTTTCCTCTGCGCCTGCCTTCCGGCTGATGACTTTGATATCGTCTGATACCATAAAGACCGAATAGAAACCAACGCCGAACTGGCCGATCATATTGGCGTTATTTTTATCGTCCTCGTTTTCTGCCATTTTATCCATGAAGGCAGATGTGCCGGAACGGGCAATGGTGCCAAGATGAGAGATCAGATCTTCGCGGCTCATCCCGATACCATTATCGGACAGGGTCAGGGTTTTCTTGTCTTCATCAAGCGTGACCGTGATTTTAAAATCCGCATCATCCTTGGTCAGCTCTGGCTTTGTCAGGGCTTCATAACGCAACTTGTCGCAGGCATCCGAGGCATTGGAGATCAATTCCCGCAAGAAAATTTCCCGCTCGGAATAGACCGAATGAACCATCATATGCAGAAGCCGCGAGACTTCGGCCTGAAAGCCATGTTTTTCAACATTTTCCGGCTTTTCGGTATTCTCTGATTTTTCGGTATTTTCTGGATTTGTTTCTGTATCGGTTGTCATATTTTATACGCCCTACGCCATGATTTGAATTTAAACCAAATATGGAAGGACTACCGCCCGAATTCAAGGGCATGACAATAAAAATTTTGGCGCATGACATTACGTTAGCTGCGGGTTTTTATAACTTGCCCAAGCCCGCCATATAAGTTGTCCATTTTTTTCCGCCAGCCATATAGCAAGTCATCTTCGCTCACAATGGGCAGTGCGCTCACGCCTTTGGCCCATTGAAACAKGCCATACATGATATAATCCACATAGGTYGGYTYRTYRCCGCCMAGRAATTCCTGAGATTTAAGGGTCATGTTATAGGGCCAGAGCTGTTTSCGGAAAATGTCAAGATTTTGCAATTGATTYTCATGGGCCTCTTCCAGWCTTTTGCCRAGGCGTGCTTCGCGGGATGCCCGGAAATAATCCCGGTCACATTCATTAAGCTCTTGAAAGATATCATAAACTAAAGCCTGAAACAGGGGGACAATCAGATTATAGAAGCTGACAAAATTAAAGAAGTTGGCATAGGCCTTTCCGGCATCTCCGCCAAAAAGAGAGGGTTTGTCCGGAAAGTTATCTTCCAAAAAAATGGCGATATCCCAGCTGTCCGTAATAAAGCCTCCGTCATGCTCTAATATGGGCACTGTTTTGGCATTTGCTATGGGCAGCTTGGGAATTTCTGAAAAAGTGAGCGGCACCATCTCAACCTTTAATCCCTTATGGGCCAAAGCCATACGGGCGCGCCAGACATAGGGGCTGAAGCCTTGAGTCTTGTCCTTGCCAACCAATTCATATAATTTCATGGAAAWTTCCCTTCTGGTAAAYCGTTTTGACAGATCACTCTATCAGAGGGCAAAAAAAATAGCCAGCAACCAGAAATATACGGGGTGGAAGAGGGTATATTATTTCTCTGGCGGCTGGCTAAGGGGATTTAGCAGTTACAGAGAGTAAATAGACATTGCGGCAGAATTGAGAAGAAAATAAGGCAATATTGCGGTGAACGGTCTCATTCCGGCTTAAGACCTTATTTAATGGAAAGCCTTCTGGCGGGCTTTAGAATGGTGTCGCGGCCCGCCATGGCGGGATCGGTGTCCGGAAAATCCAGCATATAATGCAATCCCCGGCTTTCGGTGCGCCATAAGGCCGAGCGAATGATCAAATCTGSMACRACYWSCMGAYWASGSMATTSAMRYWRATMSSGSSWTAMYMSKRATKARMKGTRATMKTSWYKWMYWKSAYSSRSMAGCRTWWMMACYCGCCTTGCCGCCCGCTCCAGCCTTCTTGTGGTGCGGACGATGCCGACATAATCCCACATAAAATGGCGCAGTTCGTTCCAGTTATGGGCGACAACCACATCCTCATCACTGTCCATAACCCGGCTTTCATCCCAGGGGCGAATATCATCGCACAGCGTTTCCCGGGGGATGATATTTACGATATCCCTGGCCGCCGCATCGGCATATATCAGACATTCCAAAAGACTGTTGCTGGCCATTCTATTGGCCCCGTGAAGGCCGGTATGGGTCACTTCGCCCACGGCATATAAGTTCTTCACATCGGTCTGGCCCGCCGCATTGACCATCACACCGCCGCAGGTATAATGGGCGGCAGGCACCACAGGAATGGGCTGACGGGTTAAATCATAGCCTAAATCCAGACACCGCTGATAGATTGTCGGGAAATGTTCCTTGATAAAGGCTTTGTCCTTGTGGGAAATATCCAGATAGACACAGTCTATGCCAAGCCGTTTTATTTCATGGTCAATGGCCCGCGCCACAATATCACGGGGGGCAAGCTCGCCCCGCTTGTCAAAGCGGCTCATGAAACGCTCGCCGCCCGGCAGGCGAAGATAGGCGCCCTCACCGCGCAGGGCCTCGGTCAAAAGAAAGGTTCGGGTTTCGGGGTGATAGAGGCAAGTGGGATGAAACTGGTTAAATTCCATATTGGCCACGCGGCAGCCAAACCGCCAGGCCATGGCAATGCCGTCCCCGGTTGAACCGTCCGGATTGGACGTRTAAAGATAAACGCGGCTTGCCCCGCCGGTGGCAAGAACGGTGCATTTTGCCCGAAAGACATCCACCCGGCCCAGTTTCGTATCAAAGACATAAGCCCCGGCGCAGCGGCTTTCTTCTGAATTTGGGTTGGTGTCACGGATCAGATCAACGGTCATATGATGTTCAAACAGGGTGATGTTGGGATGCCGCCGGGCTTGCAATTCTAACGATTGCTGTACTTCGCGTCCGGTGGCGTCTTTCGCGTGGACGACCCGCCGGAATGAATGGCCGCCTTCCTTGGTCAGGTGATAATCGCCGTCGACAAATATGTCTTTTTTTATTTCTGTATCTTTGGTGAAAACAACGCCCTGCTCCACCAGCCAGTCAATAGCTTCTCGGCCTTTTTCAACCACGCGCGTCACCGTATCATGGTGGCACAGGCCCGCGCCGGCGACCATGGTATCTTCGATATGGGATGCGGTGGTATCGCGATTGTCCAGAACGGCGGCGATGCCGCCCTGCGCCCAGGACGTGCTGCCCGCGTGAAGCTTGTTTTTGGAAAGAATAGCCACCTTTGCTTTATGGGCAACTTTTAAACCAAGGGCGAGGCCCGCGGCACCGCTGCCGATAATCAAAACATCAAAATCATGAAATTCAGACATGGCTGGCCCTCTTTTAAGTTGTTTCTTTTTTGGCGGTGATTTGCAGAAATATATCTTCTAAATCGCTTTCTTGCGTCGAGAGATCAGAGATTTCAATGGCGGCCTGCTGGACTTTTTGCAGTATTTCCCCAATGGACAGATGGCTTGGGTTAAATTGAATGATAATTTCGCCGGCTTTATTTAAATCTGCCCCGATTTTTCGTAAAATATCCGGCAGGGCGGCCAAGGGTGCGGCGGGCCGAATGATAATGACTTTTTCATCCAGCCGGCCCAAGAGGTTTGCTGTCGTATCGCAAGCCACCACTTCGCCGTGATTGATGATGGCGATCTCATCACATAATTCTTCGGCCTCTTCCAGATAATGGGTGGTCAACACGATGGTCACGCCAAGGTCGTTTAATTTGCGTATATAACTCCATAAATTCTGGCGTAATTCCACATCAACGCCGGCGGTTGGCTCGTCCAAGACAAGAATGGGCGGATTATGAACCATGGCTTTGCCCACCAAAAGCCGCCGTTTCATACCGCCCGATAAATGGCGGGTATAGCTGTCGGCCTTATCCAGTAGGCTGATGGCGTCCAATATATCATCCGTGCGCCGGTTGCGGGCGGGAATGCCATATAGGCCGGCCTGCAGTTCCAGTATCTCGCGCGGAGAAAAAAAAGCATCAAAATAAATCTCTTGCGGGACAATGCCAATACAGGCCTTGGCATTTCGGGGCTGCTTGTCAATGTCAAAGCCCCAGACCATGGCCCGGCCCGACGTTTTACGCACAAGCCCGGCCAGAATATTAATGGCGGTTGATTTACCCGCGCCGTTGGGGCCGAGCAGGCCAAAAATGCTGCCGCGCCGGACGGAAAGATCAATTCCTTTCAAGGCATGTTTTGCGGCTGCGCCCTTATTCCCGGCGTATATTTTTTCTAATCCCTGGATTTCCAGAGCCAATTGAGGGTCCGTCATAAAAATACCTTGTCTATCAGGCCACAGAGCAGTAGATTTTGGGCTAGAAACATCGGTATCATCCGATGAATATTTGGTCAATGACTATTAAGGGTTTTCATGACAGTTTCCAAGCTTAAACATCTTTACCTGATTGACGGGTCGGGTTTTATCTTTCGGGCATTTCATGCCCTGCCGCCCATGACACGGCATGACGGTACGCCGATCAATGCGGTATTGGGCTTCTCCAATATGTTGTTTAAATTGCTGAAAGACCTTAATGATAATGAACGGCCAAGCCATCTGGCCTGTATTTTTGMKCRSRCRSRMAMMWCWKKCMSCWATGWTAWYKWYCCYGAWTACAAGGCCAACCGCYCSSMMRCMCCGGAWGAYCTKRTMCCGCAATTYCCKWTSATYCGKSMGGCYGTSRRYGCCTTYAAYGTAYCCKSCATTGASAKSRAKGGWTTTGAGGCCGACGATATTATCGCAACCTAYGCCCGKSAKGCCGARRMWSMMGGTKYYAARGTGACSATYGTYTCWTCCGACAAGGATTTGATGCAAYTGGTCGGCGATAAGATATCCATGTTTGACAGCATGAAGAATAAACATATTGGCCCGGATGAAGTTTTTGAAAAATTCGGCGCCGGTCCGGAAAAAGTTATCGAGATTCAGGCCCTTGCCGGGGACAGTTCCGATAATGTGCCGGGCGTGCCGGGCATCGGGGTCAAAACGGCAGCCCTGTTGATTAACGAATATGGTGATCTTGACAGTCTTTTGGCGCGCGCGGGCGAAATCAAGCAGAATAAACGGCGGGAAAAACTGATCGAATTTGCCGATATGGCCCGCATTAGCCGGGAACTGGTGACGCTCAGCACCGATGTGCCGGATTTGCCAGAGATAGCAACCTTGGCCGTGCAGGATATTGATGCGGAAAATATCCTGCCTTTTTTAGAGGAGCAGGGCTTCAGAAGCCTTCAGGTCAAGGTTCTGTCCCATATGAGTGATTACGACATTCCCCCTGATATTCTGGCTAATATTCTGGTGCCGGAGGTCATATCGTCAGAGGATATAGCCTATGAAACTGTAACCACAATGGATCAGCTTAACCGCTGGATCAGTGACATCAAGCGATCTTTTCAGGTGGCGATTGATACGGAGACCACATCACTTAATGCCATGCGGGCAGAGCTTGTGGGCATTTCCCTGTCTATCCAGCCCGGCAAAGCCTGTTATATTCCGCTGGGTCACCGCGCGGCCCTTTCGGGCGAGTTTGATTTTGGCGATCAGAAAGTTCCCGAGCAATTGCCCATGGATCAGGTTCTGGCGGCCTTGAAAGAGATTTTGGAAGACCCGGCTATCCTGAAAATCGGCCAGAATATCAAATATGATTATATCATATTGGCCAAGCATGGCATTCAGATCAGCCCACTGGATGACACCATGTTATTATCTTATGCTCTGGATGCGGGCAGCCATAATCACGGCATGGACGAATTGGCAAAATTACATCTGGATTATGACTGCATTCCCTTCAAGGAAATTTGCGGCACGGGCAAGAATAAAATTACCTTTGATCAGGTGGCCGTGGCGGCAGCCACAGATTATGCGGCGGAAGATGCCGATATTACAGGCCGCCTGCACCGGATGCTGAAACCGCGTTTGGCGGACGAAGGCATGACGACGGTTTATGAAACGCTTGACCGCCCATTGGTGCCGGTGATTGCCGCCATGGAGATGGAAGGCATTCTGGTGGATCGTCAGATGCTGAGCCGCCTGTCCAACGATTTTGCGGAACGGCTGAGCGTGCTGGAAAAGGAAATTCACGGGCTTGCGGGTCATGAATTTAACATCGCCTCTCCCAAGCAATTGGGCGAGATTCTGTTTGGCGAGATGGGGTTGCCCGGAGCCAAAAAGAATAAAAGCGGCGGCTATAGCACCAATGTGGATGTGATGGAGGGATTGGCAAATTCGGGCCATGAAATGCCCGCCCGCGTTTTGGATTGGCGGCAATTGGCCAAGCTGAAAAGCACCTATACCGATGCCCTGCAAAATGAAATAAATCAGGACACAGGACGGATACATACGTCCTATTCTCTGGCGTCAACCACAACGGGTCGGCTGTCGTCCAATGACCCAAATTTGCAGAATATCCCGATCCGAACCGAAGAGGGCCGTAAAATCAGGCAGGCTTTTATCCCCAAAGCGGGCCATAAATTCCTTGCGGCGGATTATAGCCAGATCGAATTGCGGCTCTTGGCCCATATCGCGGATTTGGATAATTTGAAACAAGCTTTTCGTGACGGCATTGATATTCATGCCATGACCGCGTCCGAGGTTTTCGGCGTGCCTATCGAAGGCATGGACCCCGCCGTGCGCCGTCAGGCCAAGGCGATAAATTTTGGTATCATCTATGGCATCAGCGCCTTTGGTCTGGCGCGCCAACTGGGCATCGGTAACGGCGAAGCCAAACAATTCATCGAGACTTATTTTGAACGTTTCCCCGGCATTCGCACCTATATGGAGGAAACCAAGGATTTCTGCCGCCGGCACGGTTATGTGGAAACCATTTTCGGTCGGCGCTGTCATATTGCCAGCATCAATGACAAGAATGGCATGCAAAGATCATTCGGCGAGCGGGCCGCCATCAATGCCCCCATACAGGGCGCGGCGGCGGATGTGATCAAGCGGGCGATGATTCATATGCAACCGGCCTTGGATCAGGTGGGGCTTGATGCGAAAATGCTGCTGCAGGTTCATGATGAACTGGTCTTTGAGGTGCCGGAAGATCAAATGGATCAAACAATTTCCTTGGTTAAAACCGTCATGGAAAATGCCGCGTTGCCGGCGCTTGAGATTTCTGTCCCCTTAACCGTGGATTGCGGGGTCGGAGATAACTGGGACGAGGCCCATTAAATCAATGGTTCAAGGCAAATAAAAAAAGGCGGTCACATAACATGACCGCCTTTTTATTGGATATAAATATTTTAGAAGTCCATGGTTGCCTGAAGGGTCACTGTGCGGCCTCGGCTTATGAAGTTATAATTGGCAATAGCGCCGAATGTGGTGCCGGACAAGGGGGCATCCGCTGCAAATAATTTGACCTTTTTGTCGGTCAGATTATCACCAAGAACAGCCAGTTCCCAGCCATCATCACTCATCAAGGCAATGCGGGCATTGATTCTGGCATAGCCCGGTTGAATCAATTTAGGGTCAAGCTGTGGGGAGGCATTATATTCGCTTGTATAGAACATATTCGCCGAAGTATTCAGGCTTAAGGTTGAGGAAACATCATAGAAATGGTTAAAGCCTATCATGCCCTGCCATTNCGACACCAGTTGATTYGTCTGACCACTATAGTCACAATCACCGTTCGCGGCTGATGGGCCATTTGGCGCTTGACCGAAATAACATTGGCCATTGACATAATCTTGAAATTCAAAGTCATTATAGGCTATTGAGCCATTAAAAGTCAGGCCTTCGCTGGCCTGCCAGCGGCCATCAATYTCAAAGCCCTTAACTTGGGCCTTGGCAGCGTTCCCCACGTTAAAACCAAGGGCACCATCAAAAATTGACACTTGTAGATTATCGAACTGGGTCAGGAAAGCCGCGAAATTAATTTCGGCGGCGCCGTCCGCCACAACAAGCTTGCCGCCCAATTCATAATTGGTGGCCGTTTCATTTTCAAACTCAAAGGCTTCTACCATGGTTGCTTCACGGCCTCTGTTGTTGGCGCGGAAGTCAAAGCCACCTGATTTGCTGCCCTTGACCCAGCTGGCATAAATCATGGCGTCATCAGAGACATGATAGGTCAGTTTAATATCAGGAGAGAAGTTGGTTTCTTTGCGGCTGCCAGTAACCGGATGAACTCCCAATGGATTTGTGAAGGATCCAAATACGGGGCCAAAACCGGCCGCCAGTCCCGCTGCGGTAGGGGGGCCAGCGGCAGGGCCAAGCAAGTCTGTTGCGATAGGCGTTAGCACATTGGCCAGATTGTCACCGACAATATTTGAGGCAGCAATATCAAAGGCAATGGCATAAAATTCTGGTGCCAATTGCTTCGCGCCTGATAAGGCGCTGCCGTCCAAATTGGTGATGGTTAGATTACGAGAACCATCTTTGGTTTCATAGGTTAATCTGCCGCCCAATTGCAGGATCAGGTCATCGCTGATATTCCAGGAGATTTGCGCAAAGGCGGAATATACTTGCGCATCAACATTCGCTCTACGTTGGCCTTTCGTATTGGCAAAAAGATCACCGGCCCCGGCAACACCCAATACACCAAATAATGGTGCAAAGGCGGCAAATCCAGGATTTCCATTCAGCAAGGGTACCAAGACAGAAGTATCTGTTATCTCAATGGCATCCTCATAGTTATGTTTGGCGGTTTGGAAATAGGCCCCCAGAATATAATCAACCGTTTCACCGCCGGGAGAGGTTATGCGGAATTCCTGCGAAATCTGCTCAAAATCTTCTGCAAGGGGTAGCGTGAAAATATTTGCGCCGGTAAAATCACAGTCGCAATTATCGTTGAAGCCGAAATCGGAGTAGCCCGTTATGGATGTTAAAACATGCTCGCCCAACTGCCAATCCAATGTCAGGACGAGTTCAGTCTGCTCGTTATTACTAAAGTCGCCGTTGGCATGACGTTTGCCGTCAAGGGTATTATTCAAGACAGAAGGGTCCTGACCAAAGGCTCCGACAAGAATCTGGGAATAGGTCAGGCCTGCAAAGGGCCCAGCCGGTGCGGGAACTTCACCGTCAATTTCAATATTACGGCCAATCACATCAAATTGGCTGCGTTCTACTTTCAAGGTTGCGGTTAAATTTTCGCTAACGTCCATTTCCACGGTGCCGCGAAGGGTCCAGTCTTTTTGATTTGGCTCCATACGATTAAGGGTCAGATTTTCGATATAACCGCCCAATTCATGATAACGGGCGGCCATGCGGACKCGCACACGATCAGATAGGGGGCCGGAAAGAACAACAGTGCCTTCTATTTCCTCATCTGTTGGCTCATAAGAGAGGCTCACGGAACCTTCAAATTCTTCTGTTGGTTTTGCGGTTGTGATGTTCAAGGCACCGGCCACGGAGTTTTTACCAAAAAGAATAGACTGCGGCCCGCGCAAGACTTCGATGCGYTCCAGATCAAGGAAAGGSGCGCGTGATTGCTGGGCGCGGCCAYGGTGGATGCCATCAACATAGATGCCTACGGATTGTTCAAAACCCTGATTATTCCCGGAACCGATACCGCGAATGAAGACATTGGTGCCGATGCCGCTTTCCGCCATGGTAAAGTTCGGTACAGAAAACTGCAGGTCGGCCATTTTCTGAATGGAATTATCCCGTAAAAAATCGCCGCTGACAACGGCCACTGAGATCGGGACATCTTTCAAGCTTTGTTCCCGATGTTGAGCTGTAACAACAATCTCTTCGAGGGTGATTTCAGCGGAGGCGATCGTTGGTGCTACAAAGGCGCCGGCCATGAAAGACATGGAAATAAGCGCAGATGTGGTGTTTAGTTTTTTAAGGTAGGACATTTTTTCTCCCTAGGGTTGTGATAAATTCGCAATTTTAAGCATTTTTTTGACGTGTTTCCTCGCTTAAGAAACAGCTTGGGCGTCTTTAATTTTTATTAGGTCACTAATTCTGCTGAGTAACCCTATTATAGTTAGTCTTACAAAGAAAGCCTAAAATGATGAAAACAGACGTTTGTTTCTAATTTTATCCGGCAGGCGGGGTCTTAGGATAGCTTGGTCAAGCTATTGCAAGCTACTGCGTAAAAGATATTTACCGTCACTTTGGCTGGTTATTTATTTATGGAGATATGGTGCCCGGCGTTATCTTTTGTTGACAACAACATCGGCAATAAGCGCGCGCGCCTCTTTATGGCCCAGAGTTCGGTTGGTGGCTATTTGGAGGGTATCCCCAAGCATGCCAATATTCACGGGCCGCGTAACATCAAAATAATCATGGGCCAGGCGATTGGCTTCCATCAAATAGGCGTTGCTTAATCGGGGCAGTATTTTCATCGCTBTGGTATGCTGTTCACCCTCGGCAATTTGAATGAGCATGGTGATGGTCATATTGCCTTTGGGACGGCCTTTATGATACATGGTGACGGCAAAGGGCGGGACATTAATATATAACTGCGGCGTTGTTTCCGCTTTCTTTTCCTCTGCATGGCTTTGGGCCATGATGAAAGATTGGGACGTTATGAAAATTATGCCCATTAGGAAAATTCTGTTTAAATGTCTGACCATATGTATCTTTCTTTTTACGATATTGGCATTAAACCATATGCATAGTATCGCAGTATAATATGGCAGGTGGGTTAATTTTTTCTAAGGGATGAAATATTTTGTTGAAATAATGTCACAATCTGCAGAAAGCCGCACCGTTGCATTTTGCAATGCATTTAGAGCAAAATCAGCATGATATGCGACAAATTGCAAAAGAAATTTGAGGAAAAATAGCTTAAAAATATCACAATCCCCRGAAACGTGCCGGAAATGCACCATATAGTCAAGTTGGCAYGGTCTATGCATAGTTATAGWATGCCTCTGGAGCAGGGGCGAAGAGAGGCTATATCCGACCCCCCAACGGAATATTTTTCTTCGCCATCTCTATGCTTCATTTAATGAAGTGGAGTTAGGCGGCCCAGTTGAGTATCGGCCGCCTCCTCTTCGAGTTTAAAGTGAGGTGAGGTCTTTACGAGTTTCGCGTAACCTGAAAATAGTAAAGAGTATTAAAAAAATGCCCCAGTTGCTTTTCGGGCATTTTTTTAATTTATAGTCTTGAAATTTATAGGTTCTTATATATTAAATCCGTTGTTGACAGACCCGCCCAGTCGTCTTAATCCGTCCTGATAATTGCCCAGTTGTTTTAATAAATAGGGCGGTACAGTGCCGGTTTTCAGACTGGCCTGTTTCAGGAGGTCTGCCTTAACAGGGTCAAAGGTCAAGGAACGAAAGGCGCGTTTGATGGTTTCAAGAGCCGTATCAAGCTGTGAGCTGACATAAGAGGCTTCCTGTTTTGACCTGAGCGACAATCCAGCGAGAAGTTTTAAAGCAAACACCCCCCCAAGGTTATCGGGGTCCGTACCAAGAGACTTTTCGCCAATTGCGGCAATTTTTTCGAATGGTAATATTTTTGCGGGCTGCAGACCAAGTTTGACCAAGGCATCTTTCGCGCCTTTTCCTGCGATGATATCCAATGTGGATCCGTCTTTGGTCTCGATTTTTAGTTCAGGCCCATTGGGGCCAGCAACTTGTACAGCTTTAATATATCGGTAGGAGAGTTTCTGGATTTTTTTGGCCAATGCCGTGAAGTCATCCCCCGCATTGATTGTTATTTTTTGCGCCCGCCCGCCGTTGACAGAAATAAAGAAATAATCTCCGGCACGGGCCGATGTCTGGGTTTCAATATCACGTGTCTGTCTATTGTTATAAAGTCCGGTTGGCAGGCCCAATTTAGTTAATACGGATGAGCCGGCGGCTGAAAAGGCGAGGCCCGAACTGCCGTTAAAGCCTGAGGCACCGCCAAATTGCCTGATCCAGTCCGCTGCTCCGGAAACCGCATCAATTTTCGCGGCAAAGCCATCCGTGGCCCCTGCTTTTGTCCCGCCGGGCAAGGTGCCGTTGGTTTTTCCGGCAACATAAACGGCGCCGTTTTGTACGCTCAAGCCTTCTATTCTATCGGTTGCGTTTGACCCTAGAAAACGGGTCCAATCTGCCGTGAAGGACGTGCCCGTATCATTCAGCCTTGTCACAAAACCATCGCCGCCGCCGCTATAACCATTGATCAGCGTGCCGCCGGATAATGCGCCATTGAATGATGTGCCGGCTAAATATATTCCGCCCGCTGCATCGACGGCTATATCGGTGATGTTGCCGCCGCCCAGATTTCCCAGGTCATATTGGGCAAGTTCAATGGTCGGATCCGCCGCATCAAGTTTTCGGATGATCACCCGTCCGTCATCTCTGGAGGCGATCAAGATATTGCCATCGGCGGCGATGGCCACAGCCTCACCGGTTTCTGTTCCTGTGCCGCCAATCTGGGCGGAGGCGGCGAGTGCACCTGTTGACCCGCTTAGTTTCACAACAAAAATATCCGACCCGCCGCCGGGCGTGGTGGCCGCATTCAGATTGCCCGTAATTGATCCTGTGACAATGACATCGCCGGCGTTATCAATGGCAAGGCTATTGGCCTGATCCGTGGCAACGGTATCCTGCTGATATGTCCAGAGCTCTTGTCCGTCTGAGGCGAATTTCGTGACAAAACTGTCGAAACCTGAGAATGTATCTGTGGTGAGCAGCTCGTCATTCACCTGCCCCGCGATATAAATATTGTCGGTGCTATCGATTACCAAATCAAAGGCTTTTGCCTGATCAGAAGCGCCGRGCAGGCGGGYCCAGAGCGGATTGCCCGARGCATCAWAYTTGCTYAAGAAAACATCYTGTTCCGTTGCGCYGTTRATYTGRSKWCCAAAATCMCCCTCWGAMTKRCCAACCACATAGACATTYCCYTGRCTRTCMACRGCGGTGGCATTGGCCGTTGTATTGAAGAGCTCTTCGSCAGTCTCGATGACGTTGCCGTCAGCATCCGTTGCAGGCGGCAGAGCGTTTGCCTGATTAGTTCCGGCGATCTGYCGGGAAAAYTCTGTTATGGGAATTGCGCTGGTCAGGTYACGTAATTTAGTCAGGGTTGCGGTTTCAGTCGCGTTTAAGCCAGCGGGCYTAGAGGATCCCGTRATATATAAGGATGGCTCGCTCGCCGCGGCGGTCAAGGTGACTTTTTCCCCTGGCCCGGYTTCAATGTTCAAGGCAAATTTTCCGCCGGCAACCTCTTCGATGGTAAATTTGGTTTTATATTGCGTGACGGGGTCATTATTACTATCTAGCACTGTAATCGCATTAATTTGCTGATTTATAAAGCTTACTAAATTTGTCAGGTTAAGGGGGTTCGTCATCTGGGACAGGTCTATGACGATGTCATCATTATTTATCGTTTCATCAAGRTTAAGGGTGAATATTTCGTTGCCAACAAGCCCTGGAATGACCTGCGTTTTACTATTCACAGAAAGCGTTGCCCCCGTAATATTCCGATCATTTTTACCTAGGGCGATACCAGAGGTGACCCTTGGTGCTTTTTCGCCGTACATCAGGGTAAGCTTTTCAAGCTCTGCCCCACGGATATAATTCTGTACCTGYCCGAGGCCACCGCGAAACTGGCTGCTTAATCTGTCAAGAAGCACTGTTGGGGTTGAGGGTTCCGCCGCATAATCGGCAATGGTTTTTAAATTATTAAGGGCCTGATAGAGGGCGAAAAGRGCCTTTTCATCCTTGTTTTGGGTTTGCAGAACATTCTTGCCGCTCAGATCGATAAAATCGGTCTTGCCGCGCAGAGCATTAAATTTTCCGGCGAGGGTTCTGTTGGCATTTTGGTCTGCCAAGTCCCAGGGGGTAATGACCGAAGGGCCACGGTTCAAAGGAGAATTAGGGGTATTTTGAATGGCGGCCACGGTACGGGCTACCACCCGGGCATTAAAATAGTCGGCAAGCAGGTTCGCGTCGAACTGAATCAGCTGAAAGTTATTCATTAATAACCCCGCCTAATTGTTGTTCGAATTATAATAGTCATGCGGCACCTTAACCTAATCATTAAATCCTAATCGCAGAATATATTTACCGATTCTTAATTATATGTAGAATCTGTTAACAAACTGGTAACGGCAGTCTATCACACCCTGCAAAGCCCGCCAATAGGGCGATTTTGCCTAGTGCCATTCAGATATTGGGCAGATATTGGGCAGATAGTGGGCAGGTATTGGACAAATTTCAGGATTTAAGGCCATTGTTGCCGACTTTACGGCTCGATTTTATAGGCCAATTTTATAGGCCAATTTTATGGAATGAGGGAAAACTAACTATTGAACTCATGGCTGATCCGGTTTAGGTCTTACATAGTGATGTTTTAACAATTTTATGGGAATTAATTATGGGTGGTTTTGCGTATGATCTGGCTTGGTTGGTTGGGGCCATCTTTGGGGCCATTAAATTTGGTCTGTTGATTTATATCATTCTGGGTTTGCTGGTCTCCTTTGCGGTCGTTAATAGCCATAATCAGGTCGTTGCAATGGTCTTGGGCACGCTGCAACGTATTTTTGAGCCGATGCTCGGCCCTATACGAAATCTGTTACCCAACCTTGGCGGCATTGATATTTCACCGGTTTTTCTGTTTATCGCCCTTGAATTTACCAGCCGGATTCTGGTTCGGCTACTTGTTTCCCTCGCCTGAAGGCGGCCCTGTTAACCCGGAATAAAGGAGTTCCCCCTGTGAGTGCAGATGTGATTGATGGCAAGGCCTTTGCCGAAGTTCTGAAGAGCGGTGCGGCAAAACAGGTGGCGGTTCTGAAGGAAAAATATAACCTGACCCCCGGCCTCGCGGTTGTGCTGGTGGGCGAAGATCCGGCCAGCCAGGTTTATGTGCGCAACAAAAATAAATCCACCCATGAGGCCGGTATGAACAGCTATGAACATCGCATGGACAGCGATGTGAGCGAGGCGGAACTGCTGGCGGTGGTGGAGGATTTAAATCTTGATCCGGCTGTGCATGGTATTTTAGTGCAATTGCCTCTGCCGAAGCATATTAATGAAACCGCTGTCATAGCCGCCGTCGCCCCGGAAAAGGATGTGGATGGTTTTCATGTGATTAATTCTGGTTTATTGGCCACGGGCGGGCGCGGCATGGTGCCTTGCACGCCGCTGGGCTGTATCATGATGCTGAAAGATCGCTTGGGGTCGCTGTCTGGTTTGGACGCGGTTGTGGTGGGGCGGTCCAATATTGTGGGCAAGCCTATGGCGCAATTGCTGTTGAATGAAAGCTGCACCGTCACCATCGCCCATAGCCGAACCCGGAATTTGGCCGWGRTNYGTSMARWGRTNAGRTATTGTGGTTGCCGCTGTCGGCGTTCCTGAATTGGTCAAGGGCGACTGGATCAAGGACGGGGCCACCGTCATTGACGTGGGGATTAACCGTATTGAGATGACCAATGGCAAAACAAGATTGGTCGGCGATGTTGAATATGCCGCCGCCGCCAAACATGCTGCCGCCATAACCCCGGTAMCGGGCGGCGTTGGCCCCATGACCATCGCGGTTCTGCTGAAAAAYACCATCACAGCCGCCTGCCGTCAGGCCGGGGTGGATGAGCCAAAAATATAAATGTCATAGCGATAATATCAAAGAAAGAATAAGATGTTTAAAAGTATATTTGTTATCTATGCCGCGCTCGCCCTGTCTATCAGTTTTTCTGGGTATTCAATGGCGAAGGATGCCCATTCTTATGCCAATCTGGATGCGGTGAGCAGTGACCATTTGCATTTAGACCTTACCGTTGATTTTGACAAAAAGACGCTGAGCGGTTTTGCGGAATATGATATTGTCCGCAAAACAGCGGCGGCCTCATATTTCATAGTTGATACCCGGGATTTAACCATTGAGCGGGTTGAGATTCTGGGGGAAGGCTGGCAGCCAACCACTTTTATTCTGGCGGCGCCCGAGGCTGTTTTGGGGGCCAAACTGACCATTGCCTTGCCAGACAATGCCCGAAAAGTCCGGATTTATTATCGCACCAGCCCCGATGCTGCGGGTCTGCAATGGCTCACGCCGCAGCAGACGGCGGGTAAGAAACATCCTTATCTTTTCACGCAATCTCAGCCCATTCAGGTGCGCAGCTGGATTCCCATTCAAGATACGCCGGCCCTGCGGCTGACCTATTCTGCGCGCATTAAAACGCCGAAAGACCTTTTCGCTGTGATGAGYGCRSYKAATGAYCCSRMKGCRGCSCGGGACGGYGATTAYGMSTTCACYATGCCCCATAAAATYCCGCCTTAYCTGKTGGCGCTSGGGGTSGGWGAYYTGCAKTTYAAGGCYATGKCGGRMAATACSGGMATTTAYGSCGAGMAATATATYCTSGAWGCSGCRGCRGCGGAATTYGCCGAYACYTATRAGATGGTSAAGGTCGCGGARARRCTTTATGGCCCYTATCRRTGGGGRCGKTWTGAYATYCTGATGATGCCGCCGAGCTATCCCATGGGCGGCATGGAAAACCCCATGTTGAGTTTTATCACACCAACCGTGGTGGCCGGTGATAAAAGCCTTGTTGATTTGATTGCCCATGAACTGGCCCATAGCTGGTCCGGCAATCTGGTGACCAACGGTGACTGGAATGATCTGTGGCTCAATGAGGGGACAACCTCTTATGTGGAAAACCGCATCATGGAGGAAGTCTTCGGGGTAGAGCGCGCCAAAATGGAAAAAGCTTTATCCTCGCAAGCCTTACGGCGTGAGTTAAAGACTTTGGACGATATTGACACGTCGCTTTATGTGGATTTGGCGGGCAGGGATCCTGAAAAAGCCTTTTCCGGCGTGCCTTATATCAAGGGCCAGTTATTTTTGCTTTATCTTGAGGAAAAATATGGCCGTGAGGCTTTTGACCCCTTTTTGAAACAGTATTTTACGGCCCATGCCTTCCAAAGCATGACGTCGGCAAAATTCATTGCTTATCTCAAGGCCAACCTGATGGATAAATATCCCGGTGTGGTCAGTATGGAAAAAATCAACGAATGGGTTTATGGTACCGGAATGCCGGATGACAGCCCTCGGCCAACGTCGGATATTTTTACCAGAGTGCTGCAAGATCAACAGGATTGGCTGGCCGGTAAAATCAGCCTGAAGGATATTGCCACAACGAACTGGACGGTGCATCAATGGCTGCATTTCATTACTAATCTGCCAGAGGAAATGGCGCCGCGTCGCATGGCGCAATTGGATGAGGCCTATAATCTGACGGCCTCCAGAAATAACGAAATTGCCCATGTCTGGCTGCTGCAAGGGCTGAAGCATGATTATCGAGCCATCTTGCCCCGCCTGAAAGCTTATTTGCCGAGCATTGGCCGGCTGAAATTGATCCGCCCGCTTTACAAACAATTGGCGACGACGCCCGGCGGCCTTGCCATGGCCAGAGAAATTTACCGCCCTGCACGGCCCGGCTATCACCCCTCAGCCCAGAAAGTTCTGGATAAAATTCTGGGGGAATAGGATCAGGATTTCGCGCCCGATATTGTGCCCCAATATTGTGACAGGGTGGCCGTAAAAAAGAGATGACTTTTCGGTGCCTTATCCCTATGAACGCCATATGATCAATAAAACAGAGCCACATAATCCCGGATGGATCAGGGAACGGATGGCGCGGCAGTTTTCAGAACTGGTGCGCCTGTCCTTTCCGGTTGTTCTGCAGCGGCTGGGGATCATGACCATGGGCATCGTGGATACCATGATGGTCGGGCGTTTTTCAGCGCAGGAGCTGGCCTATCAATCGATTGGTTATGTGCCGGTATCGTCGGTGATTATCATTGCTATCGGGCTTATGACGGGCATTATGGTTTTGACCTCTAACGCTTATGGTGCGGGCGACTATAAAAAATGTGGCCGGATTTGGCGGCGCGGCGTCCCTTACGGCTTTGCCCTTGGCATGGCTGGATTTGTGATCTGTCTGTTTGGCGAGCCCATATTGCTTATGCTGGATCAGCAGCCGGATATTGCGCGCGGCGGCGGGGTGGTGATGCAGGCCATTGCCATCGGGATTCCCATGACCTGCATTATGCTCGCCTGTACCTTTTTTCTGGAGGGGATAAACCGGCCCTTGCCGGGAATGCTCTTCATGCTTGCGGCAAATCTGCTCAATATTCTTTTAAACTGGATATTTGTTTATGGTCATTTTGGCTTTGATGCCATGGGCGCCGAAGGTTCCGCATGGGCGACCAGTCTGGTACGGACTTTTCTGGCGGCGGGGATGGTTTACTTTATCTGGAATATGAAAGGTCATGACCTGTTCGGCATTCGGGAAAAGACTGACTTAAGGCTCCATAAATGGAAAAGGCTGCGCCATATTGGCTATGGCGCGGGGCTGACCAATGGTGCGGAGCATTCGGGCTTTGCAGCTTTGCAGGTTTTTTCGGGCTGGATTGGGCCGTTGACTTTGGGGGCATTTGCCATTGCCTTTAATGTTTATGGCATTCCTTATATGATTGCTTACGGTATTGCCGGGGCCACATCGGTGCGGGTTGGCATTGCTTTTGGCCGGGGGGATCATCGTGATCTGGTTTTGGCGGGCAGCTGCGGCATGCTGTTCAATTTTATCTTGATGGTGCCACTGCTGGGCTTGTTGTTGATATATCCCGTGCAGATTGCCGGGGCCTTCACAACGGATCCTGCATTGGTGGGGACTGCAGTGCCGCTGATTATTCTATCCGCATGGATGCTGTTATTTGACAGCACGCAAACGGTGATTGGAAATGGCCTTCGGGGGCGGCGTGATATCTGGATGCCGACGGCGCTTTATTTTTTCAGTTATATTGTGGTGATGGTTCCCTTGGCCTATTATCTTGCCTTTATCCTTGATCGCGGGGCCGCAGGGTTGTTCGAAAGCACGATATACGCCAGCGTTATTTCATTTATCCTGCTCACGGKGCGCTTTTATTATCTGTCATATCTGGATTTCAGGCGGCCTTGATTTGCGGCTGCTTGATATTTCGGGAGACTTTGGACTTTCTTGTTTGGGCGCGTTTCTTGACCCTTAGGTAATAAAGCGTTGGGACAAAAATCAAGGCGAGTAAAGTGGCCCCGACCATACCGCCTGAAATAGCGGTGGCCAGCGGCGGCCACATGCCCCCGCCCCAAATGATCAAGGGCATAAAACCGCCAACAGTGGTCAGAGTTGTCGAAATAATATGCCGGCTGCTTTTCACCACGATGTCAACAATTGCCTCCGGATCTGCGGCCCGCGCCCGTTCATTGGCCCGGAGAGCGGCAAGGACAACAATGCTGTCATTAATGGCCAGCCCGATCAGGCCCATAGCCCCCATGATGCCGGTAAAACCCATGGGAAAACCAAACAACCAAATGGCCAGCATGGCCAAACCCACACTGAAAAAGGCCACCCCGCCGATGATCAGCGCAKAAGTAAAGCTGTTGAAGGCCAGAACCAAAACGCCCATCATGATGACCAGAAGGGGCAGAACGGTTGAAAATAGCTCCCCTTCGGATTCAGATCTTTGTTCAGCTTCGCCGCCGAATTTAAGATAATATCCGGTGGGTAATTCAAAATTTGCTTCCTTTAGCCGCCGCTGGAAATCGGCCAGTGCCACACTAGGCAGGCTATAGGGTTCAATGAAGGCCTGAAGTATGTTTGCTCTTTGGCTGTCGCGCCGCGTGACCGCACTATAGGAGGGGATTAAGGCCAATGTGCCAAGGCTGCTGAGCGGGACGCC
>NVVM01000027.1 GCA_002402225.1 Alphaproteobacteria bacterium | reverse complement strand
GATCGTTTCTGGTGGCAGGAGGTGACCAGTAAAACCTACAAGGAACTGGCCGAGCTTTATCCTTTTCAAAATGCGGACTGGGATCACTGGAAGGCCGCACTCTATAAAAGCCCCGTTGGCCTGTGGCGCGTTACGGGCCATCGCCCGGGACAGGGCGGCTATGAAGGCATAATGACAATTTCGCGGGACGGTGATTTTTATAAAGCGGAATATGATCTGAATGATATGGGCCAAAAGGGGGAATCTATAACAGGGAACAGCAAGTCCGTGATCTATACGGGGTATGAGTGGCGCGGCTCCGGTATTTTAAACGGCACGGAAACCCGCGAAGTTTATGCCCTGTCTGAAGATGGAAATCATATGACGGGCCGCTGGCATGATGCGATATATTATGATATTGGCGGTGAATTTCAGGCCGTGCGTCTGGACGGCGCAGACGCGCAAGTTTTAATAAAATCTTCGGATTATATCCGGCAGGGAGAGACAAAAGAGATCAGCCTCCACGGCACGGGCTTAACGGGAAAAGTCAGCGCAGATAAAGGGCTTGGGCTGTCAATTGTCCATCAAAACAGCAATAGTGTCACCCTGCAGATCACGGCGGGCAGGAATATTGCCCCCGGTTCTTACAGGGTCACTGTGGGGCAAGCGGAAACGGCCATTGTCGTGTATGATAAGATAGATAGGGTGAAAATCATGCCGGAATGGACGATCGCGCGGCTCGGCGGCGGCAACACCCCGCCGGTTTCCGCGCAATTTGAGGCCACCGCATATATGAAGGGCAAGGACGGCGATATTAAGATCGGTATTATGCCGGCTCTTTGGCTGGTTGCGCCCTTTAATGCGGATGCCGAGCAAATGAAGGACGTGGATTTTGCAGGCCGTATCGACCAATCCGGCCGATTTATGCCCGCCGCCGCCGGGCCAAATCCGGATCGTAAATATTCGACCAATAATGCGGGAAACCTGACAATCATTGGCCGGGTCAAAGACCTGATCATTATTAATGGCAAAAACCATTGGCCCCAAGACATCGAATGGGCCGTCGAACAATTGGATGATCTGCGCGCGGGTGATATCGCCGCCGTATCCATTCCCGGTGAGCAGGATCAAGAAACCCCTGCCATTCTGGTACAATGCCGCACCCGTGATGAGGCCGAACGCGCCGCAATAGAAAATAGAATTAAGGAAACAGTTCATGCCTTAATCGGCATTTCCCCGGTTGTCGCCTTGATTTCCCCGCGTTCCCTTCCGCGCACATCATCCGGGAAATTAAGCCGCGTAAAAGCCCGTCAGCAATATCTTGCCGGTGAACTACGCGCTTAAAATCACCTAAACCATTGACGACCAAACGCTTATGGCGGTAATCTCTTCATCAAAGGGATAAGCGTTCTTTATTATGACAAAAATTGCAGCAGTTACAGGGGCCACAGGTTTTGTTGGGAAGCATTTAATATGTGAACTCATCGCCCAAGGGTTTCAGGTCAATGCTCTGACCCGCAGGCCCCGGCCAAAAAAAGAAAAGCCGGAAAAAGAAAATATAAACTGGATATCCGGTGATCTTGATAATCGGCTGGCCTTGATGGAACTCGTCAAGAATGCCGATGTTGTTTATCATCTGGCCGGTCTGGTTAAAGCCAAATCCAAAGATGACTTTAACCATGTCAATAGWCATGCCGTTAAAACACTGGTGGATGTCATTCATCAATCCGCAACTAAACCTCATGCAAAACCTCATTTCATTTTATTGTCATCACTAGCCGCACGGGAAAGAAAATTATCCGCATATGCTGAAAGTAAACGCAAAGGCGAAGAAATATTGACCGAACATGCGGGAGATATGTCCTGGACCATCCTGCGTCCCCCCGGGGTTTATGGGCAAGAGGACAAGGAGACACTGAAAATATTCAAGGCCGTCTCTTATAGAATGTCCATTCTGCCCGGCAGCGCGGATAACAGAGCCTCCTGGATTTATGCGCCGGACTTGGCCCGCGCCTTGATTGCTGTCACCGACAATCAAGCCTGCTATGGCCAAATTCTTGACGTAGATGATGGAAAGAAAGACGGTTACGCCAATCAGGAGATGTATGAAACGGCGGCTGATATACTAAATATAAGTGTTTTTAATGTCGTTATGCCCCGATTTATATTAAAAGCTTTTGGCCATATTAATGTCTTATTTTCGACATTATTCGACTATATTCCCATGATCACACCTGAAAAAGTTAACGAATTATGTCACTCGGACTGGATATGTCATGGGCCACATGTTATGAAACTGACAAATTGGAAACCAGAGACCAGCTTAAAACGAGGGTTCGAAAAAACTCTGAAATGGTATAAAGACAATAATTTGATGTGAAATTCACCTGTAATCAGGATGTAATTTCAAAGATTATTCCGGATGGAAATGTATATGACACAAACTGTTGATGAAATTTTTGAGCAAATTTGCAAGATCATTGCCCCCTTTAACAAAAAAAACATCCCCATTACCAAAGACAACTTATTCAGCGTTGACCTGGAGCTTGATTCCCTGAACGTGATGGATATCTTGTCTGAAATTGAAGATGAATTTGATATTACCGTTCCTCTCAACATGCTTCCCGACCTGGAAACAGTTGGCCAGTTTGCCGAAACCGTAAAACAATTATTGAGTGAACAATGACATTTGATCTTTTTGAAAAATTTGACCCGATCCTTAATGACT
The DNA here is from genome assembly GCA_002402225.1 of Alphaproteobacteria bacterium. Taxonomy (GTDB): domain Bacteria; phylum Pseudomonadota; class Alphaproteobacteria; order Sphingomonadales; family Emcibacteraceae; genus Paremcibacter. Next base: position 30,238 of record NVVM01000027.1, on the reverse strand, counting down.
ATAATAGTCTTCCAAAGGGCGCGGGAAACCCCTTCACCGTGAGTATGGAGCAGGTATTATCGCCGACAACCGCCATTATCAATGGCCGGGAAACCATCCTAGCCGGCACCAATAATTATATGGGCATGACGTTTAATCAGGAATGTATGGATGCCGCCCAAGAGGCCCTGCTTACTTTAGGCACCGGCACGACGGGGTCTCGCATGCTAAATGGAACGTATAATAGCCATAAAAAATTGGAAGATACGCTCAGAGAATTCTATGATACGAAGCATGCAATCGTYTTTTCTACGGGTTATCAGGCCAATCTTGGTATCATTGCGACCCTTGCTGGCCCAAAGGATTATGTTGTTATCGATGCGGACAGCCACGCCAGTATCTATGATGGCTGTGCCATGGGCAATGCCACTGTCGTGCGCTTCAAGCATAATGATGCMSATAATCTGGACAAAAARCTTRCCCGTATCCGAAARAATGATCCCCARGCCGGTATTYTGGTCGTTTTGGARGGCGTATACAGCATGCTTGGTGATCAGGCCCCTTTAAAAGAGCTCACCCGGATATCCAAGGCCCATAACGCGTTTGTCCTTGTTGACGAAGCCCACTCAATCGGCGTATTCGGCGAAACCGGACGCGGCGTCGCACAGGAACAGGGCGTTGAGGATCAAATAGATTTTATCGTCGGCACCTTTAGTAAGTCTGTGGGAACGATTGGCGGCTATTGCGTCTCCAACAATCCAAAATTCGAAGTGCTGCGCCTTGTATGCCGCCCTTACATATTTACCGCATCCTTGCCCCCGTCCGTTGTCGCCTCTGCGACCAAGGCACTGGAATTAATTGCCAACAGCAATCTTCGCGCCAAATTACTCAGCAACTCAAGGCGGCTCAACAATGGGTTAAGCCAAGCCGGATTTGAAATGGGCACCACAGGCGAAAGTCCGATCGCAGCCATCATTATAGCTGAGCAGAATACGGCAATTGCTTTTTGGGGCGAAATGATTAAGGAAGGGGTTTATGTTAACCTTGCCCTACCGCCCGCAACCCCAAAGAAATTAAATCTGATGCGCTGCAGTCTTTCTGCGGCCCATAATCACGAGCAGATCGACTTTATGCTGGAGAAGTTCATTCTGGTCGGTACTAAACTTGGTCTCCTGCAGGATATGCCCAAGCGCGTATTAGCTTAATTTGATAAATCTCAGGCGACTTGTCACGGTGACAAATAATTCACCTGTCTCATCTGTTTCATAATAGCTGCCATCAAGGACAAACGGTGTCTGAAGCACTATTCTGGCATGCTGGATCTCTGCAATGATGTTGCCCACATGGTCACCATCATATTTGCCGCCAAGCATCATCTTGCCCGTTGCCAGAATTGCTTTTGGCGTATTTTCCACACTAATGAAATGCGCTTTATCCTGCCCTTTTTTTTGTCGGGTGGACACCCCCCAAAAAGATTTATCAAGGGTCGTGATCAGAAGCATGAAAAAATGCCCGACAACGGCGCCGCGCTGATTTCGATTYATGCGAATAGCCTCATCAAGTTTATTTTTCCCCATGGAACGGCGATAAGCGGACTGAATGAGGATTAATATATTCAGCCAATTACGAAAGCCTTTAAATAAATTTTTTCCGTATATTTTCCGTTTAAAGAGATTTTTTTGTTTAATCACTTCACCGGCACAAAAGAAAAGCCCGTAAAGATAGCCAATGCCCCTGACGCCTTCCAGTTTGATCAGCGGAATTTCTGTTACGGGCAGGTTACCTTTTTGATGCTTCTCCAGCAGGCTTTTTAAAGCAAGATGCGGTTCCGGGTGATTTGCGCCAAAATTTTCCGCAACAATATTATTATCGCCCGCCGGCAGAATTGCCAAAGGGATATCCGTCCCTTTGAGCAGGTCTTTCTCAACAATATGCTCAAAAGTTGCCGATGTCAGCGCCCGATCCCCAAGAATGACAATGGCTTCAACATTCGCCTGCTGAAACCTTGTCAGGGCTTCGGCGATATCTTTATGTTTTTCCACTTCATAGTGGAAAATTCCCGACCCCTCTGAAATGACGGTGCGAATTTTCTCCATTTCGCCATTATGGGCAAAAGACGACGGACTACTTAATATGGCAATGATACCCAACGCGACTTCCAACTGTTATTTTTCTATTTTGGCCCTATAAAAACCATAAAAACAGGTCATTAAGCAAAAATTATTTTTCCTTTTAGCTATATTCTTGACAGATCAAAAGCTATAAGTTTGAAATTAGGCTAAATCCAGACCAAAAGCGACTTAATGCTAAAAAAAATTGATAAATATATATTGCAGGCAACGATTGTGCCTTTATTTGTAACTTTAGGCATATCTKYKSTGTTGCTNNNRYTGGAAAAAATGCTCAGCCTTTTYGATTTTGTSATYAATCARGGCGGSCCKATYGAYATYGTCTGGCGCATGCTGGGCAATCTAATGCCGCAATATCTGACCTTGGTATTGCCGTTATCCATGTTTTTAGGCGTTCTTCTTGCGGTACGAAAGCTCGCGCTGAACAGCGARCTTGACGCATTGATGGCCRCAGGAATGAGCCTTAATCGTTTGGCCGTACCCACTTTCTATATCGCSATATTCYTRYTWATCATAAATGTCATCGTGGTCGGCTTTGTCCAGCCCTATAGCAGATATGCCTATCAAGGTTTGGTCTTTGACGTTAGAAGCGGGGCATTAGGGGCCAGTATCAAGGCAGGAGAATTTACAGATCTTGGCGATGGCTTGATGCTCCGCATCGAAGAATCCCGTGATTCAGGACGGGAACTCATCAATATATTTGCCCAAAAAGAATCAGAGAATGGCCGAATTCAATCCATCAGCGCAGAAAGAGGTAGCTTTTTTGTCTCTCTCGATCAACGCTTTCTGATCTTAAGAGTGTATAATGGCACGATCATAGAYTTGGATTTAACCCAGAGCCGACCTAATATTGTCAATTTTGATATGCATGACTTGCCCATGGATGTGCCAAATTTTGCCGCCTTCCGTGACCGGGGGCAAGAGGCAAAGGAAATGACCATAATAGAGCTTTGGCAGGCGCGGGGGAGTGATGACCCGGCGGTAATCGCGACAATTCATTCACGCATTGCCCGCGCACTTTCAATTTTGATTGTACCGTTTTTGGCTATTCCTCTGGGCTTGGTCGCCAAAAGATCCGGGCGGGCGCTTGGCATCACCGTCGGGGTGATCATTCTGCTCATTTATCATAAAGTTCTGGAATTCGGCCTTAATTTCTCGGCTATGGGCGGGGTTTCCCCCTGGTTGGTGATCTGGTTGCCGACATTGGTTTTCATTCTGCTCACGGCACGATTATATTATATTGGGACCTATAAAGTAGGCGGATTACCCCTGCGCCGCATTGAAATTATCTATGAAGTTATGGTGGAGGCCATAAGCCGTATCATTAGACGATTACGGACGGTACGTTAATATGGAACGATTTATCAAATTTTCGGGACATCTCGGCGGAATTTTCAACCCCGGCAGTATGGACGTGTATCTGGCCAAACTTTTTATCAGCCGGTATATCATCATATTAATCGGTCTGGTGGCCACATTACAAATGCTCGATCTCTTGTCTGAATCAGACGACATATTGGCCGGGGACGGTGCGGTCAATGCTGACCTATGGCATTATGTGACCCTTCGAACCCCAACATTATTATCGCTCTTCTCGCCCTTCGTTGCCCTTTTGGCGGCGATCATCAGCCTCGCAGGCCTGAATATCCACAGCGAAATTATTATTATGAAGGCATCCGGCTGGTCAGCCTTTAGAATAATAACGCCCCTGCTTCTCATGTCTTTATTGATTGCCAGCCTGCATTTTGTATTTACGGAAACAATTGCCGTACACGCCAAGGCAGAGCTTAAGAACTGGAAAGAAAATAAATATGCTGCCGACCTGCCCCCTGCCCCTGACACGGTTTATGACACATGGGTCACGGATGGCAATAATCTTGTCAAGGCGGAAAGTGCCAGCCGTAATGGCAGCATTTTACTTCTGGATAAGGTGACCCAGTATATTCGGGATAAGGACAAGCGAATCACCTCCCTGATCAAGGCCGATTTTGCTGTATTTCGCGATGATAAATGGACAATGTTCGAGGTCAAGGAATTTGACATCAAAACCTTAAAAGTCACCCCCATGGAAAATCTGATCTGGGATACGGATATTCCTCCGAAACGTTTTATTGCCTTGGCCCTTAAACCAGACCGCGTAAGCATCCAACGGCTGCGCACCGCCATTACGCAGCTTAAAAAAGAAGGCCATAACACAGCAAGCTTTGAAACCATGCTCTATCAGAAATTCGTTGCGCCATTAAGCACACTTCTCATGCCTTTGCTTGCCGGTCTTGCGGCCTTCGGGCTGCATCGGGGCGGCAATCTTTTTGGCCGGATTGCGTTGACCGGCGCCATGGGTTTTGGCTATTTCGTTATCAACAACCTGTTTGTTGCATTGGGCCAATACGGCGCCGTGCCGCCAATCATTGCGGCCTGGCTGCCCTTCTTTCTTTTTACCCTCACGGGGCTTAGTTTTATTTTGCTGACCGAAGAATAAGGATACTCACATGACATCAGCCATCACCGTAAAAGAGGTGAAAAACAAACAGGATTTGCACCGCTTCGTCAAAGTGCCTTGGGATCTTTATAAAGATGATCCCAATTGGGTTGCACCCCTGATATTAGAACGTATGGAAACATTGGATCCGTCAAAGAACCCTTATTTTGAGCATGCCCACGCAAAATTCTGGCTGGCCTATAAAGGGGAACAGATCATAGGCCGGATCAGCGCGCAGATTGATGAATTGGTGGAACAACGACATCATGAAAAAATTGGCCATTTCGGCTTCTTTGAATGTATTAATGATGCACAAGCGGCAAAGGCTCTTTTGGACACGGCGTCTCAATGGTTGAAACAGAATGGCCGTGACAAGATGATCGGCCCCTTCAGCCTGTCCATCAATGAAGAAGCGGGTATGCTTGTCGACGGTTTTGATACGCCGCCAAGTTTGATGATGAATCACGCCCTGCCCTATTATCAGGATTTAATGACCAGTTACGGCATGGAAAAGGCTAAAGATTTATGGGCCTATTACCTAAAATTTGACCGAGATGTCCTGCCGCCAACCATCAAAAAAATGATCACCCGCAGCATGAGGGACGGCAAAATCAGACTTCGGCCCATAAATATGAAAAATTACGAAGAGGATTTAAAAACCATTCTCGATATTTTTAACGATGCCTGGTCAGAAAACTGGATGGCATTGCCCTTTACCGAAGCCGAGCTTAATAAAACCGTAAAGGATATGAAACTGCTGATCCGCGGAGACTTCGCCTATATCGCGGAATATGACGGGGTGCCCATGGCGATGATGGTCACGCTGCCCAACCTGAACGAGATCATCGCCGATATGAAGGGAAGCCTGTTTCCCTTTGGCATATTGAAACTGTTATGGCGCCTTAAAATCAGGCCAACCTATAAAACAGTTCGCGTCCCCTTGATGGGCGTGCGGAAAGAATTTCAAAATACTGCCGTGGGCGGCGCAATGGCCTTTGCCCTGATTGAAGAATCCCGAATTCAGGCGACAAAGGCTGGCTGCACACATGCGGAGCTCTCTTGGGTTCTGGAGGAAAATACCCGCCTGTCTAAAATGCTGGAAACCATCGGCTGCAAGCGCTATAAAAATTATCGTATGTATGTAAAAACACTTTAAAAAACATATTTATGCCATAGTGACACCCTATTTTCTTATTGTACTTATAAGATTGAAACATATGACTGACCCTTTAAAAGTTAAACCTGAAAAAACCATAATGCAGCGCTTAAGAACATATTTCCTGACCGGTCTTGTGGTGGCATCTCCTGTGGGCATCACGATTTATCTGGCTCTTGCCTTCATTGATTTAATTGACCGCAATATCAAACCTTTAATTCCGGCGGCGTATAACCCTGAAACATATTTGCCTTTTCCCCTGCCGGGAATTGGCTTGGTTTTCCTCTTTTTCATGTTAACGATCCTCGGCTTTTTCGCGGCAAATTTTCTTGGCAAAAGCCTGATCCGAATTGGCGAAAAAATACTTAACCGTATGCCGATCGTCAGAAGTGTCTACAATACATTGAAGCAGATTTTTGAAACGGTCATCTCCGAGGAAACCGGCAGCTTTCAGGACGTGGTGCTGGTGGAATATCCGCGCAAAGGTATCTGGGCCATCGCCTTTATTTCCAGTGAGAATACCGGCGAAGTGCAAGCAAAGCTGCAGGATGATGTGGTCAATGTTTTCCTGCCGACTACGCCGAACCCCACATCCGGTTTTCTGTTATTCGTCCCCAAAAAAGATGTTATCTATCTCGACATGTCCCCGGATGAAGGGGCCAAATATGTTATCTCCGCTGGCCTTGTGGATCCAAGCCGCCTGCCAAAAAAAGAAGCTAAACCCTCAGCCTGATGTCAGGTATTTAACGCCTTCGTCCCGCTCAAAAAGATACAGTAAAATTCTCAAAGCCTGCCCCCGTTCGCTTTTTAATTCGGGATCTTTTTCCATGATGAGCCGCGCGTCATCCCGCGCTATGGCAATCAATTGCCCATTTTCTTCAAGGCTTGCCACTTTAAAATCCGGCATGCCGCTTTGACGGGTGCCGAGCAATTCACCGGCCCCGCGCAAGCGCAGATCTTCTTCGGCAATCCGAAAACCATCTTCGGTTTCCCGCATGATTTCCAGCCGCGCCTTCGCCGCCGTGCCGCTCAAATTCCCGTAAAGCAACAAACAAGTAGATTTTTCCAGCCCGCGGCCAACCCGACCCCGCAACTGATGAAGCTGCGACAGGCCAAATCTTTCGGCATGTTCAATAATCATTATGGTGGCTTCGGGCACATTCACACCAACCTCAACCACAGTGGTGGCCACCAATATATCAATATCACCTGAGACAAACCGCGTCATGACGTCATCTTTTTCCTTAGGCTTCATTTTGCCATGAACCAGCCCGACCCTTGTKCCGAAAACCTGCTCAAGATGACGGTATCTTTCTTCGGCGGCGGCAAGATCCAGAACTTCGGATTCCTCAACCAAGGGACAAATCCAAAAGGCCCTGTTGCCCCCCACAAGGGCCCGCTTAATCCCCTGAACCACTTCATCAAGGCGGCCTAGGGGGATTATTCTGGTATCCACAGGCTTTCGCCCCGGCGGTTTTTCATCAAGGCGCGAGCTGTCCATATCACCGTAAGCCGTTAAGGTCAGGGTTCGCGGAATTGGCGTTGCCGTCATGGCCAGCATATCCATAGCGCCAGATCCCTTGCCAGATCCCTGAGCTGACCCCTTGCCAGATAAGGCCATCCGCTGCTCAACCCCAAAACGATGCTGTTCGTCAACCACCGCTAAAACCAGATCATGATAAATCACATCCTTTTGAAATAAGGCATGGGTGCCGACCAGAATATCAATTTCCCCCGCCTGCAGATCATCCAGTGTTTTCTTCCGCGCCCGGCCTTTATCGCGGCCCGTCAGGACGGCAATGTTAATATCCATGCCCGCCGTCATGTCAAGCAGACTGATATAATGTTGCCGGGCCAGAATTTCCGTCGGCGCAATCATGGCGGCCTGCGCGTCATTTTCCACGGCGATCAGCATGGCCATCAAGGCCACAACCGTCTTGCCGCTGCCCACATCGCCCTGCAGCAAGCGCATCATGGCATAGGGCTGCGCCAGATCTTTTTCTATCTCGCCGATGCTGCGGGTCTGGGCGTTGGTCAGTTGATAGGGCAAATTTTCCAGCAATTTCGCCCTCAATGCCCCCCCGGCCCTCAGAGAACGCCCCTTTTTCTTTTGATTTTGGCGGCGCATAATTTCAAGGGCCAACTGATTGGCCAGAAACTCATCATAAGCGAGCCGTGCGCGGGCCGGGCTGTTCATCTGTAAATCCCCATGGCTTTGCGGCATATGCGCCGCCTTCACCGCCTCCATCCATGAGGGCCACCCTTCCCGTGACCGCAGGGATATGTCCTGCCATTCCGGCAATGGCACCAGCTTTTCCAAGGCCCCGCGCGCAATTTTGGTCATGACTTTGCTGCTAATGCCTGCGGTTAAGGGGTAGACGGGTTCCACATCCGGAATGTCATCCTGTTTGTCCGGCGAAACCATATAGTCGGGATGGCTCATCTGAAGCTGTTCGTTAAAAACTTCGATCTTGCCGCTAATCAGGCGCAGCTCCCCCACGGGCAGTTGCCGCAGAATATAGTCGCCTTTCGCATGAAAAAAAATCAATTGCAGACTGCCGCTATCATCATGACACCACACCCGGTAAGGCCGGCGCGAGGCGCGCGGCGGGGCGTCATGTTTATCAATGGTGACCTTCACCGTGACAATCTGATCATATTTAATTTCCGACAAGGGCGGGCAGGCCCTGCGATCAATGATATCCACCGGCAAATGCCAGAATATATCCGCCAATTTGCGGCCTAGAATTTTTTCAAGCAGGCTCGCAATCCGCCCCCCCACGCCGGGGAGACTAACGGTATCGGCAAAGAATGGGTATAAAATTTCCGGTCGCATGCGTTTCTATTTGATTCAGGTTGTTATTTTTCCTATCACTAGCACATTATACCTTAAAGAGTTAACTCACAACAGAATGTAACTGCCATGCCTTCATTTGATGCTCCTGGTTTTATTGAACCTGAAATTGACACGGATGAACCCCATGATATCCGTATAAAACGCCTGAAATTCAGGAGCACGCATCGCGGTATCAAAGAGGCCGATATCCTGCTTGGTCATTTTGCTGACACACATATAGCCGGCCTTACTTCTGAACAGCTGGACCGTTATGAAAATTTATTGCGGGAATCAGATGGCAGTATCGTCGCCTGGATCACCAAGGATAAACAGGTTCCCGATCATTTGCAAAATGATGTCATGGAAATGCTGCAAGCCGTCGATTATCTTAAGATAATCAAGTGARTAAACAAAATCAATTCATATCTGCCGAAGTTCCCCTTGTCATTGCCCAAGCGCCGGAAGGCCGCGACGCCTTGTTCATTGCCCAGATATTAAATGCCTCAAATACTAAAGAGGGTGATATGCTGCATATTGCCCGCGATGATCAGCGACTGCATAATTTTGCGGATCTTGTTGCTTTTTTCTCCCCTAAAACGGAAATTTTAATATTCCCGGCCTGGGATTGCCTGCCCTATGACCGCGTATCACCCAACCCGAATATCAGTGCCCAGCGCATGACGACCCTGAGTAAATTAACCGCGCCAACGCCGCCCGGCAGAAAAAGACTGATCATCACCACCATCAATGCCGCCGCCCAAAGGATACCTGAACGGGACAGTCTTAAAAATCTGTCATTTTGCGCCATGGTCGGTGATCAGATTGACGTGGAGCATCTGACAGCTTTCCTGATCCGCAATGGTTACGCAAGGTCGAGTACGGTGATGGAGCATGGTGATTTTGCCATTCGCGGCGGCCTGATCGATATTTACCCCTCGGGCCATGACAGTCCGGTGCGCATTGATCTATGGGGGGATGTCATTGAAAGCATGCGGCAGTTTGACCCCGTCAGCCAGCGCACCGCAGATAATATCGAAGATATTTCCCTCGTTCCCATGAGCGAGATTATGCTGGATGAAGAGAGCATCCGGCGGTTTCGCGGGGCCTATACACGGCAATTCGGTAATATTCTGGATCAGGACCCGCTGTATGAGGCCATCAAGGAAGGCCGCAGACATCAGGGCATGGAACATTGGCTGCCCTATTTTCATTTTAAACTGGAAACGCTGTTCGATTATCTGCCGGACTGCCCCGTGACCATGGATTCCCTGACCGGCGAAGCTTTTGCCGATCGGCTGGCCGCCATCAAGGATTATTATCAAACCCGAAAAGAGGCTTATGACCAAACGATAAGGGGCCGCGCCAGCAGTTTCTCAACCTATAAACCGCTGCCGCCCGAAAAGCTCTATCTGACMTCRCAGCAATGGCAGAACTRTTGTGAAGACCGSAAAATYCATCAATTCACCRGCTTTCACGCCSCGCCRGATGTCAATCATATGATGCTCGACGGYAARGTTGGCCGCGATTTTTCCCCRGAAAGAAAYMATRARMRGAATRATSAWNANNCGCTGAATGTCTATGATGCGCTGCGCMRCCATTGCRCSGAAMGRCARRRYRCCGGCAARCARGTYATKATCGCCTCCTATAGCGCAGGGTCGCAAAACAGGTTGGCCGCAGTGCTGGGCGAACATGGCATGCCAAACCATAAGATCATACATAAATGGGCCAATTGCAAAAAATTATCCACCGATGTTCTGGGCCTGATTATTCTGCCGCTGGAACATGGTTTTGAGACAGATGATGTCGTCATCATCTCAGAACAGGATATTCTGGGGGATCGTCTGGTTCGTAAAGTTCGAAAATCCCGCAAGGCGGAGAATTTTATTCAGGAGGCTTCTGCCCTCACCCCCGGCGATCTTGTGGTTCATATGGATCATGGTATTGGCCGTTATGAGCGGCTCATCACCATTGACGTTAACGGTGCCGCCCATGACTGCGTTCATCTGACCTATCACGGCGGCGATAAATTATATGTCCCCGTGGAAAATATTGAAATATTAAGCCGGTACGGAGCCGAAGGCAGTGACGGCCAGCTGGACAAGCTCGGCGGGGCGGCATGGCAGGGGCGCAAGGCTAAATTAAAACAGCGCATTCGGGATATGGCCGATGAACTGATCAAGGTCGCCGCCCAGCGGGCCTTGCGMAAAGGSGCKGTCATTYWRCCGCCGGAAGGATTATATGATGAATTCTGCGCSCGCTTTCCCTATAATRAGACCGATGATCAACTGCGCGCCATTGCGGATGTGATTGGCGATCTGTCCAGCGGCAAACCCATGGACAGGCTTATCTGCGGCGATGTGGGTTTTGGCAAGACAGAAATAGCTTTGCGGACAGCTTTCCTTGCCGTGATGGAAGGTTTTCAGGTGGCCATCATCGCCCCGACAACGCTGCTGGCCCGCCAGCATTATAAAACCTTTATGGATCGTTTCCGGGGCCTGCCGGTCAAAATTGGCCATCTGTCTAGACTGGTGACCTCCAAAAACCAGAAATTAACCCGCGAAGAGCTTGCCCAAGGCACCTGCGAGATTGTCATTGGCACCCATGCCTTGCTCGGTAAAACCATAAATTTCAGAAACCTTGGCCTGATCATCATTGATGAGGAACAGCATTTTGGCGTCGGTCACAAAGAACGCCTGAAAAAAATGAAACATGACGTCCATGTGCTGACTTTGACGGCGACGCCCATACCGCGCACGCTGCAACTGGCCATGAACGGCATGCGCGGTCTGAGCCTGATTGCGACCCCGCCTGTAGACCGGCTGGCCATTCGCACCTTTGTCCTGCCCATGGACAGTATGGTAATCCGCGAAGCTTTGCTCAGGGAATATTACCGGGGCGGGCAAAGTTTTTATGTCTGCCCAAGGGTGTCGGATTTAAAAGATATCGAAGAGCTTTTGCGCGAACATGTGCCGGAAGTCAAATGCGCCGTGGCAAGCGGTCAAATGGCCCCCACCCAGATTGAAGATATCATGAATGCCTTCTATGACGGTAAATATGATGTTCTGATCTCCACCACTATTATCGAATCCGGTCTGGATATACCCACGGCCAACACCATGATCATTCATCGGGCCGATATGTTTGGCCTTGCGCAGCTCTATCAGCTGCGCGGGCGGGTGGGGCGATCAAAAACCCGGGCCTATGCCTATCTTACGCTCGAGCCGCGCAGGCTGCCAACGAAGCAAGCCGAAAAACGTCTTCAAGTGCTGCAAACACTGGATACGCTGGGCGCGGGCTTTACCCTTGCCAGTCATGACCTTGATATTCGCGGTGCCGGGAATCTGCTTGGGCAGGAACAATCCGGTCACATCAAAGAGGTCGGCATGGAACTTTACCAGCATATGCTGGAAGAAGCCGTCGCCAATGCGAAAACAGGTATTGCGGATGAGGAAATAGATGGCATCTGGTCACCGCAAATCAATGTGGGCGCGGCGGTATTGATTCCAGAGAGTTACGTGCCTGACCTTAATCTGCGCATGTCGCTTTACCGCCGTCTGGCGGATTTGAATGATCGGCGGGAAATAGATGCCTTTGGTGCCGAACTGATCGACAGATTTGGCGATTTACCGGAAGAGGTCGAACATTTACTGCGGATCATTCTTATCAAATATTTCTGTCGTATGGCCGGCATTGAGAAAATTGATACCGGCCCCAAAGGCGCCATCGTCACTTTTCGAGGGGCAAAATTCGCCAACCCGGCCGGGCTTGTGGAATTTATGTCTAATCAATCGACCATCATAAAACTGCGCCCTGACCACAAATTGGTTTATGTGCGCAAATGGTCAAAAATTGAGAACCGCCTGCAGGGGTCATTAAATCTGGCAAGCGCCTTGGCCCAGGCGGCCCAAAACAAGGTCACGCAAAGTGAATAATCAGCGTATTTCATGAACAATGAAAAAATTTATCTTTTGTTAAGATAATTTTAGAACTCGCCCTGTAAAGTTACCAGAATCACGTTGGGCATCGATTGAAAAATAACCTTTCCCCGAACCCGCAACGATACAACAAGAATGTAACCCATCCGCCCTGCAAGACAAGGGATCGGAGCATTTAARRAAGAACAGWATGTTCAAGGCRMTRCAGACMAGTGTWTCAGGMTTAATYGCKTCCAGCACCCGCYTAAATGTGGCGGCAAACAATATTGTCAATTCACAGGTCAAGTCTTCCCCACAAAGTCAGGGAGCTACCGTTGCCGGGCAGGCTTTCAAAGCGGGTTACACGCCCCAGCGCGTTGAACAGACGTCGCTTCCCACGGGCGGGACGCGGGCCACGACCATACCGGTTTCCCCTGCGAGCCTGTCTGTATATGACCCCTCTTCCCCATATGCCGGAGAGGGCGGCCTTGTTAATGTTCCCAATGTATCATTTCCCGCTGAAATTGCAGAGCTCATCAGAGCCAGTCAGGCCTATAAAGCTAATCTCAAAACCCTGAACACTATTGATGAAACTTTTAAAGCACTCTTAAAAGTCTAGAGCACCCTGCGCTTATATTTTCACATCTTTTTCATAGAATTACAAATAAACATTAAAATTTCATGGTTGAAATTCTCCTCAATGAGGGGGAATTAAATCCATTTTTTCTAATGTCTTTAAAGATTTACACAAAATTAATCTATTGAAATATATAGTTACAAGAATATATAGTAATACGATGAGTATCTTATGAGTAACAAAACGATTAGAAATTACCGAAAAGCATGACTTCAGAGCAAGCAAATCTAAACGAGAAAATTTCTAATATTCTCCAACTATCCTACGTAAAAAACGCAGAGGGGCGATCCCTACTGTTCAATAAAATTACTGGKTTCCTAGAAGAATATCACACAGAATTGTCTCAGACCGAGCAGRCSCTGATGTCCGAAATTCTGGATAAGCTCCTCAATAMYGTTGAGATGACTGTCCGTAAGAARCTGGCCGAACGCCTGGCGTTGAACAAGGAAGCACCGCTTGATTTAATTGTCTTGCTGGCGAATGATCAAATAGACGTTGCCCTGCCCGTATTGGAATTAAGTAAATTACTCTCCGATAATGAACTGATTAAAATTATCCGACATAAAACAGCTCAACATCAATTGAGTATAGCCAGCCGGCAGAAAATATCTTCCAATGTTTGCCGCGAACTCGTCACTGTTGGCAACACCAAAACACTGATCGTTCTGCTCAATAATCATGATGCAAAAATTGATAATAGCTCCTTTGCTGACCTGATTGAAAAATCAAGGAATGCCCAGCCCCTCCAGCCACCAATCATAGAGCGGCCTGACCTGCCACCAGAAATGGCCGCCAAAATGTATCAATGGGTATCGGATAGTTTAAAACAGTCAATATTAACAAATTTAAACATAAGTGAATCCGACATTGACGAAATTTTACTCACGACCATCGAAGAACTCACCAATAATGGTCTGGATCAGGTTTCCCGTGAAAAATCTGAAATTATTCTTGTTAACAAGCTGCATCAGGCCAAAAAGCTATCGCCGGCTTTTTTAATGAAATGTTTGAATCAAGGGCAATCATCCCTCTTTGAAATTGCTTTTGCAAAAATAATCAATGTACCACGCAAAATAATGCGTTCTTTTCTTTATAACAGGGGTGCCGAGGCCTTAGCTGTTTCCTGCTGCGCAGCGGGCATAGATCAAAGCGTATTTTTAACCATTTTCCAGCTCACGCGGGCCGCACAGAATATCGAAACTGAAATTTCTGATGACGAAACGGCCAAGGCTTTTGCACATTTTAAAAAGCTTGATAGAAAGAAAGCCCATTTAACGATACAAAAATGGGTTGCAGAAGCCACCGGCGGCTCTATATTCTAGTCTTTAGCTCCATAAAGTTTTAAAACTGGCAATAATGGCAGGATAATCATGGCTGATCGTTATAAGAATATTGCTCTTGCTGCCTCTGATACAGATGCCGCACAAAAAGCAGCGGCGGCACTGAAGGAACGTTATGAATTCGTTCCCTTATCCGATGCGGATATCATCATTGCCCTTGGCGGAGATGGGTTTATTTTGCATCTTCTTCATGACATCATGCCCCATAAGGCATCAATATTCGGCATGAATCGCGGCACGGTCGGTTTTCTGCTAAACGATTTCCATGAAGAAGGGCTTATTGAACGGATTAATAACGCCGCCTCAATCACCCTGCATCCTCTTCGAATGACAGCCCAAACCGAAGATGGCCAAAAGATAGAAGCCTTGGCCATTAATGAAGTATCCCTGCTCCGTCAAACGCGGCAAACCGCCAGATTAAGAATTCTGGTGGATGATCAGGTAAGAATGGAAGAACTGGTTTGTGACGGCGYKMTRKTKKCRACACCYGCRGGMWSWACMGCYTATAAYYWKTCSGCACATGGKCCRATCWTKCCTATKRRMGCRGAAATYMTGGCSATGACACCSATYRSSGCRTTYCGYCCRMGMMGMTGGMRSGGKGCYTTATTGCCGMWGAMYKCAAMKGTSMNCTTTKRRRWKTYWKRRYCMSRANAAACGMCCSGTKWSTGCKGTGGCMGATAKYASWGARGYGYSMRATGTYMYKAAAGTTTCCGTTGAACAAGACGTCTCCATCAAAATAAATCTAATGTTTGATAGTCATCATACATTGGAGGAAAGAATTTTAAACGAACAGTTTATCAATTAACCCATTGATTTTATTCATGTAAATTAAATGTTACGGTAAACTCAGAGCCTTCGTTGATATCGCTCCGCAGGGTAATATTGCCGCCCATCTGACGGGCCAAATGCTGTGAGATATGCAGCCCAAGGCCTGTACCCTCTACTTTACGGGAATAAATATTATCGGTCGCCTGATGGAATTTTTCGAAGACCAGTTTTTGTTGATCCTCTGGGATACCGATCCCCGTGTCCCAAACAGTCACGGCAACAGTAGAGGCATCTYTCTGATAAACTTTAAGGCCGATTTTGCCAAAATCCGGCGTAAACTTCACAGCATTACTGAATAGATTCAMAAAAATCTGTACCGCGCGTCGTTCATCAACATAAATCATGAAATCTTCTGGTRCTGTTATTTCATCAATATCCAGATTTTTGCGATTAGCGCGCAAAACGATAAGCTTCAATGCATTGTCTATGATTTCCCGTAATGAGATATTTTCAGCATCAAGTTTGATTTTTCCGCTTTCCAACACGGCCACATCAAGCACATCATTGATCAATGCCAACAAATGTTTACCTGCTGACATTATATCGTTACTATAGGATACATATTGTGGATTTAAATCACCAAAAACTTCCATCTTCATGGCCTCTGCAAATCCGATGATCGCATTCAGGGGCGTTCGCAGTTCATGGCTCATCGCCGCAAGAAATTCACTTTTGGCCCCGAGGGCCGCTTCTGATTCAGCCGATGCCAAATCCAGCTGAACATTTTTATTTGTCAATTCTTCAAGCGTATGTTCCAGCGATTTCTGGACAGCCAATGTTTCTTGCTGCGCCATATAACTTGCGGTCACATCCATGCCCGCACCGCGATAGCCCCGAAATTCACCCGTGGCATTATCGAAAATCGGCACACCGCTCAAATGGTTATATATGAGTTYGCCTTCGCTGTTTTTGATGAGAAACAGTTGATCCCTAAAAGGTTTTCTCGCCTCAAGAAAATACGCCTCAGGCTGCCTTTGTTCTGGAATATCAAACTTTAATTCCCCAATATCTTCAAAGCATTTTCCCTTCATTAATATGCCGGGTTTGCCCGTGATTGCCGTCAACCTGTCTGAAACATAGGCAATATTGAAATCACGGTCAATTTCCCAGTACCAGTCTGATGTCGCCCGCGCAAAATCACGAAATCTCTCCTGCATCAGGTTTTCATGTCCAAGAGTTTGAACTTTTTCCGTACAATCCACATATGTCCCACCAACGGCTATGACTTTACCATCATCATCACACACAGGAAAATGCCGAGACCTGAATTGCCGTGGATTATCGTTAATTTTTATGATTTCTGCAACGGACACATTCTGTCTTGTCAATTGAACTTCATGCAAAATTGCCGTAAGGCTGGCTGGCAAATGCGTCTCATCCGCCGCAGGAGTTTTATCACTTTCACAAGAAGATACGAGGGTTTTATAGCCCTCATTGACATATGCCAATTCACCAGAAACAGTTGATATATATAGGGGAATAGTGGGATCAAAATTCATCTGACCAACAAGTTTATGGATCTTTTCCATAACGGCATCAGTTTTGTTGCTGCGCTTATTGACCTTCGTGCCGTTTGAAATATTCCGCACAACGGCCAGTGGAATGATTGTCTGATGCTTCAGCTTTGGCACCAGCATTTTCCCTGCTCTCTTAACGCTTGCCATATTTGAATCCGATCTACCGAACATCTTTATACTGCATCCTTCATAGACAATATGGAATCTTGAAAGCCAAAGTCACGCTGCCAATGCCTTACAGCAACTTTCGCATTTATTACCTTGATGTCATCATACAATGATAAAATGGAATTTACCAGTCCGGTTGTTCTGGCCTTTCCGCCTGAACGAGACTGTATAATCAACAAGAAAATGGACGCAAAACTATCGCGATCTATTTCAAGGGATTTTGAGATAATGGCCAGACTTTCCCCTGTCCTCTCTCGCATGGCGCGCCAGAGGATTTTCACGTCCAGACCAGTCATTTCCGACAGGCCTGCCACGAATAAATTTACTTTTTCCTGCCGCAAACATTGCCGCAAAAATGTGATTGTCAATTTATTTTTACTGGCCAGTTCCCTGGCAAGTTTAAGGGCTGTCCTCATAACGCTATCAGTAGAATTATGGGTCTGAATAGCTGATTTTGTCGCCATCTCAAGCATATCATCAATCATAGAGCTGTCCAGATTGAATTCTAACACAATTTTTCGCCGCAAGGCCGCTGAAACCCACCAATACATACGGTAAGCCAGATCAACGGGAAGGTCTTGACGGTTCAAAAGTGGCTCTTGGAAACGGTCAACATTTTTTGACTCCGCAACCAGATATTTTATGGMRAGYTCTGAAAKTTCTGCATTTTCATTKCGRATSARGGCYTCRAKAACRTCYTCRCYWCYYTTKTCAATCARYTCMCCRCTKACWTCYTCRCTKACATRRGMRCGRATGGCTATKGCCATYCGGTGWGCMTCAGACCGGTTWCKRATRAYYTCAATCARYTGYTCGTCCTTGAGAACCCCGCTTTTCCGCAACATGGGTTCTGCAATTTCAATGGACTCATTGGCAAGCTTTGCGGCCAGATCAGGGGAAACATCATCTACATTGGCCAAACGCTTGCTCAATTCTTTTTTAACATTTTTTTCTACTGAATTGATGAGTTTCAACAAAACATCATTCATGAGAGCGCGCTCATGCTCATTCAATCGTCCCTCGGGAGATAAAAACAAATCTGATATATTTTCAAACAGTTCACTTCTGGCAGAAACAGATTTTTCCTGCGCCAGAATTAATAAATCCTTGGATGCTACCTTCGTGCTTAGCATTCCTTTTACGTCCTATCTACCCATGGTTATTATAATTATATGGCCCTGCAAGGCCTATCCACTTATATTTCAACCCCATTATGTATACTTATTTCATTAACAAACATTAAAAAAATGCGCTAAATTATCGATATAACGCCCTGCTCACGCAAAAAACGAATGACCTGTTAATAACCATTCGAGTCCGAAAATGGCGCGAATTCCAGAATGCGTTCGATTATCTATATTCAATCATAAAAGGAGATAGAGATAAAATTTGGACCATAAAAATTGTTATAAGGCGGTTTTGGCCCGCGACAGACGCTATGATGGGCGCTTCTTTACGGCTGTCACGACCACAGGAATATACTGCAGGCCAATTTGCCCTGCCAGAACGCCCAAAGAGAAAAACTGCCTGTTTTTAYYYTMKGMKGMSGYMSYRMWWKSCKYTKKMKTSAKGMSRKKYWTRAKRKKYYRKYCGGAACTATCACCAAATTATCCCGGATGGCACGGGACATCTGCTACGGTTACCAAGGCACTCAGGTATATTTCTGATGGCTTTTTGAACGACCATAATATTCCGCAGCTGGCGGATAAACTCGGTATTGGGGAACGTCACTTCCGTAGATTATTCCAGAAACACATGGGTACCTCGGCCAATATTGTGGCGCTTAATCGGCGGCTTTCAATAGCTAAACAGCTTTTAACAGAAACCAGCCTTTCCGTTACCCAAGTGGCCCTTGCGTCCGGTTTTCAAAGCCTGCGCCGGTTCAATGACGCGCTGAAGAAGCACTTCAGACTCAAACCAACAGAGATAAAAAAACACCATGCTGCGCCGCAAAATAATGCCGAAAGCCTGACTTTACAGCTGAGCTACAATCCGCCCTTTGATTGGGGTCATATGACAAATTACCTCAGTATCCGCGCCATTCCGGGTGTTGAGGCCGTCGAGGGGAACCGCTATTCACGAAGTTTTCAGCTTAATGGAAAATCAGGATATTTTACCGTGTTCCCCCATCCGAATAAAAACATGTTGTGCCTGACCATTCATAATGCCGCGATAACTTCAATCCCGCTCATTTTATCACGCGTAAGAAGCCTGTTCGACCTTGATAGCAATATTGATATCATAAACCACCATTTATCTGCCCATCCTGATATGTCATGGCGCGTTAAAGCAACGCCGGGCCTGCGCGTTATGGGGGCATGGGATCCTTTTGAGCTTACCATTCGCGCCATTTTAGGCCAACAGGTCACCGTCGCGGCGGCGACCACCTTATCCGGGAGAATTGTGGCCCGCCATGGACTTGTAGCGGATATGCCTGAAAAGAAAATAACCCATATTTTCCCCACAGCTCAAATTCTGGTTGATGCGGATTTATCTGAGCTGGRCATAACCCACAGCAGGATTAGGGCCATTCATCATCTGGCCCGCATGCTAGTTGATGATCCTGATTTTTTTCAACATGCAACAAATCTGGCCGATTTTGTCAGCGCATTATGCCGTTTGCCGGGGATCGGTGCATGGACGGCAAATTATGTGGCAATGCGCGCCATGAAAGAGACGGACGCCTTTCCAAGTTCCGATCTTGTCCTGCTTAAGCGTATGCAAAAAAATGGCCAAAGACCAACAGCCAGAAAACTTGAAACCATATCAGAAGACTGGCGTCCGTGGCGTGCCTATGCCGCCATATATTTATGGGCTAATGACCCAGGCAATACGGAAAAGGATATATGACACAAAAACTCATCATAGATTATCTTGACTCAAAAATTGGGACAGTAATCACCGTCTACCATGACGGCGCCTTATGCGCGCTTGATTTCAAGGATCATGAAGATCGCTGCTTGCGTTTGCTGAAGAAAAGCTATCCACAGCATCATCTGGAACATTTAAATGATCCTTATGGTTTCAAGGCTTGTCTGGATCGTTATATGGCCGGAGACTTTTTAGCCTTTAGCGCGGTGAATATTGCTCTGACCGGCACCGAATTTCAGCAGGAGGTATGGCAAAACCTGCGCACAATTCCCGCGGGGACAACAATGAGCTACGGCGCGCTTGCCCGTAATATAGGCCGCCCAAAAGCCGCAAGAGCGGTGGGCTACGCAAATTCTTTAAATCCCATTGCCCTTGTCTTGCCTTGCCATAGGGTCATTGGGCAGGATGGTTCCCTCACGGGTTTTGCCGGCGGTTTGGGCCGCAAAGGATGGCTTCTGACACATGAAAAAACAAGATCAGGCTAAACACCCCCGCTCACAAGATAAGAGGCCATACTTCGGAGTTTTGCAGGCTGCACTGGCTTTTGCAATATCATGAAGTCATGGCTTTGCGGTATTTCTTGCCCCTCCGTAAAAATAATGGCGGGGATTTTATGGCTCGTTTTAAAGGTTATATTCTTCTGAATTTTCACGACAGCCTCAAATTCGGGCGCGTCCTTAAGTTTGATGTCAGAGATAATCAGATCTGGTATAAAGTCTTCAGAGTCAAGAAACGCCTGCCCTTCTTCACTGCTTGCAAAATCTGCGACGATATAACCCCAATGGCGCATCATCTCGCTTACATATTGTCGCGTTTGCTCTTCATCGCTTAGAATAATAACTTTGGCTAGGGCCTCCTCTGGAAGATTAAGAGATTCTGTTGTCTCCACCAGACTCATGTCACCTTGCGGGACTTTTATTGAAAATGCAGTACCAACCCCAAGTTCTGAATGAAGTTTTATGTCATGCCCAAGCAACCGGCATAATCCGTCCACGATTGACAGGCCGAGGCCAAGCCCCCGCGCTGTTTCAGACACATCACCCGATACCCGGTAAAACTCCTGAAAAATTTTATGCCTATCCTTTTGCACTATGCCTCTGCCGCTATCTGAAATTTTGATCGTTACCGATCCGCTTTCCCTGTCACAAGAGATATTTACAAAGCCGTGATCTGTATATTGAACAGCATTGCCGACCAAATTCCGTAATATCCTGCCAAGCATATCCATATCGCTATAAACCGTTTGCAGGCATGGTTCAAAATCAAGCAAAAGACCTTTGTCCTTGGCGTGGCCTGAGAATTCTTCAATAATATTATTCAAAAGATCGTTCAGTATGAAATGCTTCTTTCGCGGTTCTATAGCGCCGGCCTCGATTCTTGACATATCAAGTAACGAGCCGATCAAATCTCTAAGCAACTCGGAAGATTGCGATACACGCGCAATCAGATGTTGTATTTCAACCGGATCTTTCTCGTATTTCAGGGCTTCGACGAAAAAGCCCATCGCATTAAGGGGCTGCCGCAAATCATGGCTGGCGGCCGCAAGATAACGCGATTTGGCGGCATTATCATGATCTGCAATTTCACGGGATTTCTCAGCGCTGTTTTTTTCATATTTCAGGATTTTGATCAAATCTCTATTCTTCTGCTCCAGATCAATGCTTCTCAGGACACTGATTTGCGTAAGATGGCTGTTGAATAAATTGACCAGCAGGAATAACAACACCAATATGCCAATGGCGACGAATATTTCCTGCTGCGTCAAAATACACCGTATGGCGAATGGGACTATACAGGGTATTGCAAAAGCAAAAAAAGCAATTTTATATATGGATAAATAGGGCACCGCCGCCGCCACCAATCCACATAACAAGGTGGCGATCAGAACCAAAAGGAAAATATCCGACGATATCGGTATGATCAGGCCAAGAAGGCCCCAGATTGACCCGCCTATAAAAGCAAAACCAACGAAAAATGCCAGATGAATCCCCGCGTTATTATCGTTAACGCCATTCTTGTGCATGATTTTATGATGCCAAAGCCGGAGAAAAATCGAAAGCGTCATGCTGAAAAACAATAGGGCGGGAATCCATGTCGCAACATTTCCATATAATACCAGTGAAATAATAATCACCGTCAGAAGCGTTAACCACGCCATAGACGGTGTTTTTTCAGACAGCAGCTTTGCCTGCTCAACAGAAACATTTTTATTTCTTATATCTGCGCCCATAGGAACTCCGTATAATAGGTCGGTTTATTACCCCGCATGACGACCCTTTATTAGAAAGAGTTTAATACGGCGAAATCAGCCCTTCCTGTAATGCCGTAAAAGCCGCCTCTGTACGGTTATTAACCTTTAAAGCTTGGAAAACGGCCGAGATATGAACGCGCACTGTATTATCTGCAATACCGAGGGTTCTTGCGATCTCTTTGTTCGATTTACCCTGAGAARTTAATGTCAAAATTTCACTTTGCCGTGCTGTGAGGTTGATTTTTGAATGATTTGATCTGTCGTCATCCTGCAAGAAATTATCCGGAACATACCGCCCCCCCTTTAGAATTAAATGAATAACCTGAAGCATAATTTCACTGTTAAGTGTTTTTGGTRTATAGCCCATAACCCCTAAATTAAGGGCCTTTCTGATTAAAATCTGGTCATCTGAACCAGATAAGAAAACGATGGGAGCGCTCGGGTCAAGTTTTCGAAACTCCTGTAATCCGTCCATGCCCGATATAACGGGCAGGCCAACATCCAGTAAAATCAGATCAAATCCGTCACTTTTTTTGATGATCTCATAAGCATCCGCACAAGTCCCACACTCACTGATAAGAACATCATCCGCAATCTTTTGTAACACCAGCTTCAGGCCGTCGCGAAATAAAGTATGATCATCTACCAATAAAATTTTCACCAACAAAATCTTTCATTTTTWSKKMTKYMKTKRCMWRCYTRTAWGRMGRCWKYAAAMKRGRWWGRWMAYWWTAAWYKWARWNNATNAANAATGAAATATATAAAAAAGTGCATTGGAATATAACTCAAGACCTATGGTATAGTACAAATGAACTATACCATAGTAACATTTGTCTTATTTACGCCAGACAAAAAACGTCATACAATGCTTGTGCTTAAGTAGCTGCCCCTGCTCCAGAAACCTATAAAGCAAGCTGGGCAACTTTGGGGTTGGGGGAAATGGGGACATTAAAGTAAAGGGATGTTTCACACAAATCTGTTGGGGGTCAGATTAAGTAAAACATCCCTTCATTCATTCAAGCAAGCTTGAACAAGCCATTATATAAAGATTCTATTCTTTAACGCAAGCCCCCTTTCCAATTAAAAATATAAAATCGTATTGTACGTCTTTAAATCTCCCAGAGGATTTAATAGGGTCTTGAAAACACTATTAAATTAACATCGTCAAAATTCTCGTTTCAGCAACTACAGTGTGTAAATTTATGAAAACTATAACTTATTGATTTCATTGAAGAAAATAAGGGAAATACCAATAGTTATATAAGATTCCTAATCTGGGGGTCACGCGTTCGAATCGCGTCGGGATCACCAGCTTTTCTTTTATAATCTTTTGTGACCTCAACAGGTGGCCCCGCCCGTTTCTAAAGCGTTATCTGATCTTCTTTTTTGAAGAGGTGAAACAGATGAACCCCCATATTGATACCAATGCCTTCATCAAGCATGACGATGACTTACTGGTTTTTATCTTCTTTGACGAAAATGAAAAGCGCAGTAAATACAACCGCGAGATCGACCACTATATCCAAATGCTCGCCACCGTCTATTTCTATACAGGCCATGAATTAACCCTCAACCAGCTTGTCATTTTGTTGCTGAATAGGATTTGGTTTAAATAATTCCTAAAAATTATAACCTGTACTACTATTTACCCAGCATTTTGAATTATTGGAAATTATTTATGACCTCTGAGAAGTTAAATAGCTAGACAGCAATAATGGTATCTCAAGTGGGGGCTAAGAAATCAGGGGCAATTCAGAGATTTAATCAATCCAATCTACAGTTTGGATGAAATACTCATAAGTATTAAAATCGAATTGATGTTTAATAATATCTTCAAGCATTTCTTTGTGTTCAAACTTTAGCTGAAAGCATCCTAAAAATGGATGCTCACTAGAAAGGCCCCACAAAGGTTTTAATTTTTCTAGATACTCAGATGATAAGTTAATTTCGTAATTTATGTCTATACCCTCTTCACCTATAATATTTCTTTCAATATGCAGAATATTAGTGGGTAAATTAAAAGCTTTATAAGGACTTGGATAATTAGCATCGACATATAGCCCTGAGGAACTAATTTCCTCTAGGCGGTGAATATCAAGCTCTAATAGTCCAATATACATATAAAAGTCCCACCCAATATGGATATAGCATTTATCCTTCCATTCGAGGCATGCCCACCCATACCCTCTAAAAATCATTTTGAGGATAGTGGGTAAATTTTCGGGGCTGATTTTCGCGTCTTCTACAAAGTCGATACCATCAAAGTCTGGTTCAAAAAATGGCGCTCCCTCAGAACGTATCTGTTCTTTTTGCCAATCATAAAGTTCGACACGTGTTAATCTTAAGTAAGGTAGTCTACTTAGCTGGAATAATTTTATGGCTGCCTCAATATAGAGCGCTTCAACACGAAGGCATTCTTCCAGTGTTAAGATTTTCTCATCAAATTTTTGACCAACATCTGAATAGCATGTCCACTTACTTGAGCCGACATATCTGCCTGCATCATCCCTTTGGGTCTGGTCATATTTCGTTATTTGATATTCATGCATGTAAATGCATTAACACCAATTGAGCAGGAGAGCAATCTTGGACTATATTTTGATTATATTATTTAATTTGTGAATTTAATGGAATTACATAAGTCCTCTATTTTGCTTAAATATTTTTTGTATTTCTTTGGGTATATTTCCATGGAGCATACATATATATGGGACTTATATTCAAAAAATATTTCATGGAATGTCATGAAACTTCTGGCTGCCGTACCATTGGCAGCATCAAAAATTACTTCAGCTTGATAGACGAACTCAGTTGCTTTATTCCCATTAATTATGATTTCAGAAGGTTGCTCAATAATTGACATGTTTAGATTATGCGTCTTCTGCCGGATAAGTTTTTTTATATTTCCCATGCCTTCATTATGGTTTAATTGCTCAATATTAAATCGTGGATAAACTTGAGTGTAACCTTCCTTTTCCTTAGGTAATGAAAAAAATATTGCAGGATACGATGTATAAACTGACGTATCCAATATTAAGCCTGCAGGGATCATTACAGATAATGGCGTGTCTTTTAAAAACGCCTCTTTCTTCTGCTGTACTTTTTCGGAATATGCGGTAGCCGGTAACAACAAAGCCGCGATAAAAATGAGTAATTTATTCAACATGAGGTTTCCGCTGTTAAATTTTGCATTGGTTGGATATGTATCCAACAGAACCTGATTTGATAATACTATCCTTTCAGATACCATAAGCAAATATTATTAGAAATATTTGTAGCAGTAATTTATGACGTGAAATTGTGGGGGATTACTATTGAAAAAGCACCATAGTAACTTTATGAGAATCTTGGACTATATTTTGTTATATTATCTCATAGGGCGTTGAAAACACTAATAAATTAGAACCCTAAAAATACCCACTTCAGCAAGTACGGTGTGTAAATTCGTGTGTAGATTAGAATTTTTGGAAATTATAAAAATTATAAGTCATTGATTTTATTAAAAAAATATGAAAAAGTCCCAATAGTTCTATAAGTTTCCTAAGCTCGGCTCAGCATGGTGCTTTTGAGGGGGTATTTGAAGGCATTTTTTGAGCTTAGGAGTGCAAGATTTCTGATTATAACACAAAAAATGCCGCTTGTAACCTGTGGTAGATTACTAGGTTTTGCTAAAAATTGGCCTATTTTTGAGGAAAAGGCACTATATTGGCATTATCACGGAATGCTGAAAGGCCTTCTTCTTTTATTGTGTTAAGCACTTCATTCATGGCGGCCTGATCAGATGTGAAAAGCTCGTCCCATACCGTCGATGTTCCATCCTCGTCAACAACTTCCAGTAACCAAGTTAGATCACTTTCAAGTTTATATATTTCAATACTGAGTTCGTGACCTTCAACGGTAACTCGTTTAGATAGTCCTGAGGTGATCATATTGGGGTCTGGCATATAGCTAATCTCTGTTTAATTTTGCACTGGTTGAAAGTTCATTCAGCCAATCTTGATTGGATCATACTATCTTTTCAGGAATCGGAAGCAAATATTTTTTGGGAATATCTATAGCAGGAATTTATGGCGCGAAATTATGGGGAATTACTATTGGAAAAGCACCATAGTGACTTCATGGAGTCTTGGACTGCTTTTTATTATATTATCTTATAGAGCCTTGAAAATACTTATAAAATAACATCATCAAAAGGATCATTTCAGCAAGCTCGGATGATCCTGCTCAGTACTCACAGCAAGCGGCYCAGGCTGTGTTTAAATGTTTTTCTCATGACAGGACTATGGCATATGATGTATGTAAAAGAGAAATTTATGCAGAGGTCTCGTATAATGAAAGGCCTTGCACAGAAAAGCTATGGCTGCTTAATAGTAACAAAAGGATCCAGATACTCTCTTACTTTGAGACCTTAAAAACCCATATTTATCTGACGACGTACAAAACAAGGAACTAACATGCATAAATTAACTTGGGGTGTTATTGGAACATCTAAGAAGCCCGATGAAGAACGTGTTCCAATTCATCCTGATCACCTATCGCGCATTCCGGTTGAATACCGCAAACAGTTGATCTTTGAAGAAGGATACGGCGCGCCTTTTGGCCTTTCTGATGATGAAATTGCTGAGCAAACTGGCGGCATTGCTTTGCGCAGTGAACTGCTGGCGGACGTTGGGAATGTGATCATCGCAAAACCCACGCTCGCGGACCTAAAAGATATCCGTGTCGGGGGAAATCTTTGGGGTTATCCCCACTGCACCCAACAACGCTCTATCACTCAGGTGGCTATTGACCGCAAGCTTACCCTTATCGCCTTTGAAGACATGTTTGCGTGGAACTCTGCAGGCCAAATGGGCCGCCATACATTTTATAAGAATAATGAAATGGCAGGATACTGTGCCGTATTACACGCCCTTCAATTGAAGGGGATTGATGGGCATTATGGCAATCAGCGTAAAGTGACTATATTTGGGTTTGGTGCGGTCAGTCGCGGTGCAATATACGCGCTGAAAGCGCATGGATTCAGAGATATTACTATTTTCATTCAACGCCCGGATAACGAAGTGAGAGAAGAAGTGCTGGATTGTCATTATGCTCGCGTACGTAACGGCGGCAAAGATGAACCACGCATGCTCGTAGTAGAGCATGATGGTAGTGAGCGGGCTTTGTCAGATATGATTGCCGAGTCAGACATTATCATCAATGGAAAGTTTCAGAATCCTGATCACCCAATTGATTTTGTGACCGAAGCGGAAAAAGATTGCTTGAAGCCTGGTAGCTTGATCATTGATGTTAGTTGTGATGAAGGGATGGGGTTTTATTTTNGCTAAACCTACCACATTCAAGAACCCTATGTTTAAAGTTGGCAAGACAGACTATTATGCAGTGGATCATACGCCTAGCTACCTATGGGAAAGCGCCTCCCGCTCTATATCTGCAGCACTTATTGTTCACCTGCCAGATATAGTAGATGGCCGAGTGAGTTGGGAGAAGAATGAGACACTACGCCACGCGATAAACATAGATGCTGGCGTTATCGTAAAATCCAATATTCTATCTTTTCAAAAACGCCAACCCAACTATCCTCATGCCCCCCTGACTTAATCATGCAGGCTGAATAGGGGGTAAAACCTTATGAAGCTTCCAGCAGGTATAATAGCAGGAATTTATGGCGTGAAATTACGGGGTCAATGGGGTCAGAGACGATTGATTGAGCTTTAGCTGCGCTAAACTTACATTTTAACCTATTGGGGGACTGTGGCCCGACTTGTCAGAATGAGTTTGCCTAATGTTCCCCGGCACGTCATTCAACGCGGCGGCGACAGAAAATCAAAGGCATACCGTGAGAAAAAAAAAGATAAAATCAAATGACTCTAACCCCATTGATCCCATAGTGACTTTATGGAGTCTTGCATTACGGTGTGCATTACGGTGACAGTTTACTTTTATCGGCATGATCTCTTTTTCGACCTCTTTTTTTAGGACGCAAGGCACGGTAATACCCCCATTTATAGGGGGCCTCAGAAGTAGAACTATTTATGCGGCCTTGGGTAACATACTTGCACCTTGGGGCAATTTCTGTATTGGGAATCTGAGGGCGCTATTCTTTTGGGTGCTGTATGGGCCAGTTTTTGGGAAAGAACTGCTGGCGTTAACCAGACTTAGCCTGAAACCAGTCTTAGCCTGACCGGGCGGCGCCGCGGCTGGAGGCGGCGAGGTTGGGGATGTTCTTGCCGCCTTTGCCGCCTTTGTTTAATTGAGCATTGAATTTGCCCGGATTATGTTTTTGCTCTGCAACGGCGGCAGGCGTCGTGCCCGCGCCCGTTTCATGCGCCCGGGCCAATCTTTTTTTCTTGCGCTCACGTGCTCTGGCTTTACTCATCAGGCTGCCCTTTTTTTTCAGTTAAAACCCACATTAGTCTATATTTGAAAAAAAGGGAAGAGAACTTGTTCTGGATAACCAAAAATAGCCCCGCCCTGCAATCCCGATATTTTAATTATGGCTCATATAGCATAGCTTCATAAGCTCGGCCAGCTCGGTCAGAAATGCTTGCTTGGCTGATGATCTTCGCCATACCAGAGATATTGTTCTATAGGGCGCGGCGGGTTTGATTTTAATATATTTAATGCCGTCATCCAGTCTCATCGCAATCTTCGGCAACAGGGTGGCCCCAACGCCTGCGGCAATCATTTGCCGTAATGTCTCCAGACTTGTGGCCTGAAAATCATACTCTGTGCTCATGGGGCTTAAACGACAATAATCCAGCGCCTGATCCCGCAGGCAATGCCCCTCCTCAAGCAGCAACAAGGGCTGCTGCAGCAAATAATCTTTATCCACTGACTTTTGAGAAGCCTTCTCATGATCTTTGGGAACAGCAAAAATAAATTCATCCTGAAACAGGGGATAAGATTGCAGGATTTTGGGCGCTTCCGTGGTTGCGAGCAAGGCGGCGTCTATCTTGCCGCTCGTCAGTTTTTCAACCAGATCTTCCGTTTTCGCCTCTAACAATAACAGCCTGAGCTTTGGAAATTTCTGCGATATTGTCGGCACAATAAGCGGCAAAAAATATGGCGCTATTGTGGGAAAAGCCCCAAGCCTTAAATTTCCCACATAGGGCGCTTTATTCATGGCTGCCATATCTTCTATTTCCGCTGCCCCCTGCAATACATCCCTTGCGCGGGCAATGATTTTTTGGCCAAGGTCTGTCACAAAAACACTTTTGTTGCTTCTCTCCAATATTYGAATGTCAAGATATTGTTCAAGTTTTTTTATCTGCATGCTCAGGGCCGGCTGGCTCACATGACACGCCTTGGCCGCCTTGCCAAAATGCAAATGGTCGGCCACAGCCACCAGATATTTCAAATCACGTAAATTCATATCGATAAGTTATACTTATTATAACGATAAAAACAATATATTTTATTTATTTCTTTTTTCTTGATAGGATATTTTCAAGTTGAGTAACGAGCAAAGAAAACATTTATATTACAGGAGATAACAAAATGAGCATGATTAATAAATCAATACCCGAGTTCAAAGCCGAAGCATTTCACGCGGATGAGTTCAAAACCATTACAAGCGAAGACGTGAAGGGAAAATGGTCAATTTTTCTTTTTTATCCCGCAGATTTTACATTTGTATGCCCAACAGAGCTGGAAGATATGGCCAAATATTACCCGGAGCTGCAAGAGCTGGGCGTGGAAGTTTATTCCGTATCAACAGACACACATTTCTGCCACAAAGCCTGGCATGATACCAGCGAAGCCATCGGCAAGATCAACTATCCGATGATCGGCGACCCGACAGGCACCATCACACGCGGTTTCGATGTCATGATTGAAGAAGAGGCATTGGCGCTGCGCGGAACATTCCTCGTCAATCCAGAAGGCATTATCAAAGTAGCCGAAATTCATGACCTTGGCATTGGCCGTTCTGCAAAAGACATGCTGCGTAAAGTCAAGGCCGCGCAATATGTTGCAACTCATGATGGTGAAGTCTGCCCTGCAGCCTGGGAAGCCGGTGAAGAAACATTAACCCCAAGCCTTGACCTTGTCGGCAAAATCTAAACAGAAAAAATCTGTGGCGGGTTGCGCATAAAACAACCCGCCTTTCCGACAGTTAAACAGTATGAAGAGAGA
>NVVM01000026.1 GCA_002402225.1 Alphaproteobacteria bacterium | reverse complement strand
TTTAATGAATAGAATTGATAAAAAAGGCGCTGTAAATTCATACAGCGCCTTTTTAAATTCTCTTAAATTTTCTCTCTTAAAATTTCTCTATTCAACCTTCCAAGTACGCCCCTGCCTTATTAAGGCATTGAAATCTGGTTTCTTGGCGGCTTTGGCTTCATCCATTTGTCTATGAGCCGCATCATCATAACTTTCAACAGGATCGCAATATATCACACCGCAAACCACGGGAAAGTCCGGCGCGGTTAACTCTACAAGCATTTGTGCCATAAGTTTGTTAGTTTCATCATGAACCAGAATATCATCTTCCGAAATACCATTTTCACCTATGGTTACTGTTTCAAGGGCGAATTTTTCTTTATCAAAATGCAGTCCTCTATTTTTTTCTTTGCCGTAAATCATCGGCTCACCGTGAACCACATGAATTTGCGTGTTGGCGGCTTCTTTCTTTAAGGTGAAATGTTCAAATGTTTTATCATTAAATACGATGCAGTTTTGATAAATTTCAATGAAGGATGCACCAATATGCTGCTGAGCCCGCGCCAACGTTCCCGGCAATGCTTTAAGGGCGGTATCAATACCGCGCGCCACAAATCTTGCGCCGGCACCAATGGCAAAAGAACATGGTGTCAACGGCAAATCAATCGAGCCAAGCGGCGTGGAAGGTGATTTTGTACCTTGTTTTGACGTGGGTGAATATTGTCCTTTGGTCAGGCCGTAAATTTCATTGTTAAATAACATGATTTGCATATTCACATTACGGCGCAGCACATGCAGCATATGATTACCGCCGATACTAAGCCCGTCCCCGTCCCCGGTCACCAACCATACATCCAAAGCAGGGTTAGCAAGCTTAACACCCGTTGCCACCGCTGGTGCACGACCATGTATCGTATGAAAACCGTATGTTTCCATATAATATGGAAAACGCGACGAACAACCGATACCCGATATAAAGACCGTATTTTCCGGTGTCGCGCCCATATTGGCCAATGTCATTTGCACCGCCTTTAGGATCGCATAATCACCGCAGCCCGGACACCAGCGCACTTCCTGATCGGTTTCAAAATCTTTGGGGGACAGTTTCTTTATATCAACCTGTTTGTTCATTTAAGGTCTCCTGTATTTTGCACGATAGCCTCATGAATTTCCGCGATTTTAAACGGTTGGCCGGATACTTTCGACAAGAGAACCGAATCTAACAAATATTGGCTGCGCAGCAACGTATTCAACTGGCCCACATTCATTTCCGCCACAATCACCCTGTCATAAGAATTAAGCAAAGCTTCTAAATTCCTCGGCAGCGGCCAAATATGCCGTATATGAATATGGGACACATCCAGCCCGTCTTTGCGCGCCTTTTTAACCGCCTGATGGATGGAGCCATAGGTTGATCCCCAGCCAACGACCGCCAGCTTGCCGCCTTCTGTGCCTTGGGAGACTTCCTGAAGCGGTATATCATGCGCTATATTATCAATCTTGGCTCTGCGAACGTCGGTCATTTTCTGATGATTATCGGCATCATAGGAAATATGACCGCTATCGTAATCTTTCTCAATACCGCCAATACGGTGCATTAATTCAGGGGTGCCGGGCTTGGCCCACACCCGCGCCAAAGTCTCTGGATCACGTTTTGAAGGATGAAAACCCTCTGGGTCCTGATGGAATTTCACAGGAAAAGCGTCATAATCATTGATATCAGGTATTTTCCATGGTTCTGATGCATTGGCGATATAGCCATCGGACAGGATCATAACCGGTGTCATATATTTTGTCGCAAGCCTTACGGCTTCGATACCAACCTCAAAACCGTCCGTAGAAGTGGACACGGAAATCACCACAATTGGCGCATCACCATTTCGGCCCCATACGGCCTGATATAAATCCGATTGTTCCGTCTTGGTGGGCAGACCAGTAGAGGGCCCCGCCCGTTGAATATCAACAATGATCAACGGCAGTTCCGTACTGATCGCAAGGCCGATCGCCTCAGTCTTAAGGGCTATGCCCGGGCCAGAACTTGTCGTCATACCCAGCTTGCCGGCAAAAGATGCCCCGATGGCCGAACAAATAGCGGCAATTTCATCTTCCGCCTGAAAGGTAATAACGCCAAACTCCTTCAAATCAGACAACATATGCAGTAAAGGTGACGCAGGCGTTATGGGGTACGAGCCCAATAAAAGTTCAAGACCCGCCAACTGCGAACCGGCCAATATGCCCCAACATAAAGTTTGATTACCGTTCACTGTACGGTATGTTCCCGCCTCTTCCTCATATTTATTAATTTGATAACGGTGCAGGTTGCTCGACATTTCAGCCGTTTCACCAAAGGCGTGGCCCGCATTAAGGGCCGCTACATTCGCATTCGCCACGTCAGGCTTCTTGGCAAATTTCTGTTTTAGCGAATCAATGATCGGCTGGCGCTTACGCCCGAACATCCATAACACAAGGCCAAGCGTCCACATATTTTTACAGCGCAAGGAATCTTTATTACCAAGACCAAACTCCTTGACGGTTTCAACGGTCATTTTCGTGATATCAATAGAATGCACATTATAATGCGCAAGGCTTTCATCCTCCAATGGATTGGTTTCATACCCGGCTTTTTTCAGGTTCTTCGCATTAAAAGCCCCTTCATCCAGAATAATCATCCCGCCTTTTCTAAGGTTGTTTAAATTCACTTTCAGTGCCGCAGGATTCATAACGACCAAAACATCCGGCTCATCCCCGGCCGTTGATACTTCTACGGAACCGAAGTTAATCTGAAAGGCTGATACGCCAAATGTTGTCCCCACAGGCGCCCTTATCTCGGCGGGGAAGTCTGGAAAGGTTGACAGGTCACTGCCCTCTAACGCCGTTGCGACAGAAAATTGCGACCCTGTTAATTGCATGCCATCACCGGAATCGCCCGCGAAACGGATTACAACCGATTCAAGTTTGGTAACGTCATCATTCACATGCTGAGTTGACTGCACACTCATTCTATTTCCTAACTACTCATCTAATCGAAATATAAACCACACCCATATTATATCAGAGTACTTCCTATTACATGATTTTTAGTGTTTTAATTTCATTTATACATTTAAATAATGTATTATAGGCCGAATACTAAGGTTATCATTATGTTTTTTTACCCCCTATTGCAAGATAATATATTCATCTTTATGAAAAACCAATAGCCTTACTGGTAAAACAAAGTTATTTCTTTGTYWYWWTCANNWWRAGTTTTTTGTCTTTTTTGAATTATATCCCGTTGCAAGTGAACGCCATGACAAAAGAAACATATTCCAGACGGATGTGGCAGATAGCCCTACCGGCCATTATTACGAATATTTCCATACCTTTGCTGGGTCTGGTGGATAGTTTTATGATGGGTCATATGCCCGGCCCCATGTATCTTGGGGCCATTGCGCTTGGCGCGATGATCATTAGCATTCTATATCACAGCGTTAATTTTCTGCGCATGGCCACAATCGGCCTTACGGCGCAAGCAAGCGGCGCCAATGAGACAGGCTTAATTCCCAAAATATATCTGCGTGCAAGCCTGATCGCTGTACTGATTGGCCTTGGCTTTATCATTTTACAAATCCCCGTTGCCCAAATGGTTTTTTCCTTGACCGGCGCGGAACCTGCTGTTGAGACCCTCGCCCGTGAATATTTTCTGATCCGCATCTGGGGCGCGCCATTCGCCCTTATGAATTTTGTGGCCATGGGATGGCTGCTTGGCCTGCATAAAGCCAAGATCGCGCTCTGGATTCAATTATTCATGAATGTCAGTAATATCCTGCTGAATATCTTTTTTGTCTATGGCCTTGGCATGGATATTGATGGTGTGGCACTTGGTACTGTCCTGTCAGAGGTCATGGCGGGGCTATTGGCATTCTGGATCATCTCCAAACAGTGCAAAAAACTCTTTGGCTATAAAGTTTGGGGGGCAGAGGCCCGGCGCGGGCTGTTTAACCGGAAAGAATTCATTAAATTATTCATTCTGAACCGTGATATATTCATCAGAACAGTCTGCCTGACCATCAGCCTGTCCGCCTTCACCATCCTTGGCGCGGGTATGGGCACCGTGATACTGGCCGCGAATGCCATCCTCATGAATTTACAAATGGTCACCTCATACGGGCTGGATGGTTTCGCGCAGGCCGCAGAAGTTCTGGTTGGCAAGGAAGTCGGCCGCAAATCCCGCAAGGGCCTGCATAAAGCCGTCATGACATCTGGCAAATGGGCCTTGGTGACATCTGTATTTTTCAGCTTAATTTATCTGATTTTTGGGGACATATTCATCAATATACTGACCAATATTCCGGATATCCAAAGCACCGCCGGGGATTATTTAATATGGGTTATCATTCTGCCGGTCATCTCGATCTGGTGTTTTCATTTTGACGGCATCTTCATCGGGGCCACAGCCGCAAAATACATGCGAAACAGTATGGTGATCTCCACGATTATTTACATTGTCTCATTGATAATATTCTTGCCCATATGGCAAAACCACGGATTAYGGCTGAGCTATAGCATATTCATGGCGGCAAGGGCCATCACCCTTGCCCGCGAATATCCGAAAATTTCTCAGCTGTAAAAATATAGACTGTTACAACTGCCACTTACGCAAATGTTCTGGTTTTTCCTGACCACGCCACATCGCCTTGACATCGGCAATCAAACCGCCAACCTCAAGTAAACGCTCCATATCAGTGCCGGTAAGTGACTTATAGGCATCATGGGCAACCACGCCCATTACCGCTGCGTAGGAATTATCTTCAAGATCATCCAATGARGKKAYYAMATCWAWATTATAWWMTTYYTTKRCWTCYWYWGSWKCYGCMSMRGSATCAYRAACATCAACYKTWAMMYCKYWRSRKYKMARWYCYTKAATRAKRTCTRTMACYYTKGWRTTKCKYAKRTCWGGGCAATTTTCTTTAAATGTCAGCCCAAGGACCAAAATTTTTCCCTGCCCGGACAATTGCGCGCAAACCCGTTCGGCGATAAAGTCCGCCATACTGTCATTTATGGCGCGGCCCGCGAGAATAATCCGTGGGTCATGGTTAATTTGACGCGCACGTTCCGCCAAATAGAACGGGTCAACACCAATACAGTGACCGCCCACAAGGCCCGGCGTGAAATTCAGGAAATTCCATTTGGTTCCCGCAGCCTCAAGCACATCATAAACAGATATGCCCAATTTTTGAAAAATCATGGTAATTTCATTGATAAAGGCGATATTTATATCCCTCTGGGCATTTTCAATAACCTTTGCCGCTTCTGCCGCGCGAATACTTGCGGCGGCGAAAGTGCCCCCCGTGGTAACAGCGCCGTATAAAGCGGCCAATACATCAGTTACGTCATCATTCTGACCGGCAATGACCTTTATAATTTTATCAACGGTATGTTCTTTATCTCCGGGATTAATTCTTTCCGGTGAATATCCGAGGAAAAAATCCTTGCCACAAACAAGTCCTGATTTTTCTTCCAGAATTGGCCCACAAAGCTCTTCTGTCACGCCCGGATAGACCGTACTTTCAAAAACGACGATTGCCCCTTTTGTCAACAACGGGCCTAATAGTTCGCATGAAGCCTCAACCGGACGCAGATCCGGGCTGTTATCTTCATTAACAGGCGTCGGTACCGTGACGATATAGACGCTCGCCTCTTTTATAACGTCAGGATCGGTGGTAAGCGTAATCGTGCTGGCTTCCAATCTTTCCCGGTCTATCTCTTCCGTTCTGTCAAAGCCACTGTTTAATTCTTTAATACGTTCTTCGCTTATATCAAAGCCGATCACATCAAATTTTCTGGCCATAGCAACAGCGAGCGGCAAACCCACATACCCCAGTCCCACAACAACAATTCGACTATCAGATGTAAAGGCAATATCAGTCATTTTTTTTCCGTTTTTTAAGATTAATTTGATTCTTATAACCTAGGGTCTGTGGTATAATAAGATCATTAAAGAAATACTACTTTCTGCAAAAGAAATCAAATAAACACGCTGATCTAATCCAGAATTTCGCGCCAATCATGCGCCAGTCTCGCTTTTCTCCCTGAAGATAACATATCATAAAGACTGCCCGGTTTATCTAACATCTGCCCRCCATTTTTTCCCAAGCTTCTAAATTTAAGGCGCATCCGTTCGCGGGTCGGCTGATACCAGAATATTTCCAAAGGCAGGGTCATATAAATGCCTTTATCAAAACTGCCATCGCCAAAATCGTTGGATGACATATCCGTAACCGTTGCCCATACCCCAATACGTATGCCGTTAGAGAAGCGGCGGGAAATATCAAAAGTAGCCCCATAGTCACCGGCCAAATATCGTCCCGCGCTTATTTTGCTTGTAATATTATACGTCGTATTTTCGTGATAATAGGTCACATGCCCGGTCAATGTCTCATAGTCCCGAAAAGAAAACAATTGATTGAAATTTCTTTGCTTGACCCAATTTATATCAACGCCAAAGGCAAAATTCTGCTGATAAGGGCGATACAGAAATTCTGCGCCAATCCCGCCAAACATACTCTCCAAAAGTCCCCCTGTGACCCGCGCATATAGATTTTGACCAATTTGAGCGTTATAATCAAGCGTCATACGCTCTAAAGCTGTTCTGCCTTCTCTGGCATAACGAGCGATGTCACTTCTGACATTTGGGATATTTGAGTTTGCATCCCCGGGTATTTTATCAATATCACCCACAATAAATTGTTTTAATTCCGCAGATAGCTTTAACTTTTTCGTCACCTGAACGGAGCCAAATAATTTTGCATAGATGTCTCCCCTAAATCTGCCGTCATTATTTCCGCCAAAATGGGTAACAGCCTCTGGCTTAAATCCCCAATTAAACGTAATATTTTTTTCTGGAAAATATTCATTCATGGCAATTTCAGAGGAAGCAGCACTGCCCGGCACAGAGATTTCACTGTTCGCCCAGATTTCTTCCGGACTGCCTTGATATCGGTTAGCCTTTTCCAAATCTTTTCGAAGGACAGAGACTTGAGATACTTCTACACCATTTTCTTCTGAGATAACGGTAAATTTTTCAATATTATCGGGCATATTACGCGTCAATATTCGGGCCGTACGACCAATATTTTTTATTTCTGTAAAATATGGCCCCGTTTCTTTCTTTACAACCACGTCCTGTTTGGCATATTTGATTGACTTAAGGATCAAACTTGCCTTTTCCATATCATTAAACACCGCTTGAGATATGATATTGTTTGTTTTTTCATGTGATGCGGGTTGTCTGGTTCCCTGCGTTTGGCTCCTTAGGTATACTGCAGACTTACGAAAATTTTCTATAGCCATTTGACCAATCGTATCGGCGCGAGAGGCTTGATATTTTCCTATATCTTCCCCTTTGTGGCTCATATGAATGATCACATCTTCATAAGATTCCAAAACAGCCCCTAAAAGCGTTAAACGGCCAATATCCGTATCTTCTTTTATGGCAATCTTTAAAATTATTCTTTCCGATTTCTGTTCAAGCTCCGTGACCTTGGCCCCTAGGTGCCTCAAGCGATCAAACATAAGGTCATTGCCCTCACTCAAGGAGGGTATTCCCGGATATATTGCTTGCGCGTTTCCAGCTTTACGGCGCTCAATAATAGGCACTGGCCCCCTATCCTTAAACAGGCCCTTAAACTTCAAACGACGCAAGTTTTGCTTGAGTGTAAATCGAATTCCAAATTGATCACCGTGATCTAAACCAACCGTAATATCTGCCCATGACGTAGGTTTATAATTTATGCCAATATTAAACGCCGTTTTTCGATCCAGATGCGAGAGATAGTCAATCTTCGTCGTGTCAACCCCGCTATATTCAATTTTTACGCTCAACCCCTTAACCGGCGGGAAATATTCCGCGCCAGCAAAAAAAGCCATCTCCTTACCAGAAAAGAAACTTCCCGTTCTGACCCCCCCGCTGGAAGTCGTTTCTGACCTTTCGTCAAAATTATCACCAAACAGACGGAACATATTACCCATTCCGCCCCGCGAGCCCAGATAACCCCAAGCAAAGCCCATTGTAAAATCAAAATCATAATAACGTTTACTGGCAACAATATATTCAGCCGCATAACTGCCGGAACCCAGCGCATCCTGAAGGCCTATAGCCAGCTGCGGCCTGTAGTTACCTTCCGTCATAAGCCTGACCTTCACATCAAAGGATCGATCAACCCCCAATCGGCCTATATTCTCGTCGGCATAACTTAAGGTCGTTTCCAGCCAAGGAGTCGCCTGCCATGTTGCAAAATATCGTGTGGTTTGATTTTGATAATCAACGCCAACCGCAAGCGTTCCATCCGGGGCAAAGCGTGCTGTTCGCATGTCCAAGAGACCAATGCCGCCAAAGCTGTTATAACTATAAGCGCCCTCGGCCAATGATGCCGAGGGAAAACAGGATAAAAACCCAAGCCCAAATACAAAGGGAATAACGAGGCTTCTACGTCCAAATTTTTCTTTTTTTGCCACCCCTCAAACCGTTAATTTCGAATAAGAATGGCAATGGACGCCGCAGAGACCGCCAGATTTTGGAATATCCCGCCAATTTCTTTTACCAATGATAATGCATCATATGGGCTGAGGTCTGTCGGAACCACAATGGCTGTTCCTGGTGGAATACTGATATTCCGGTCCCCGCCCCATGATGACAAGTTGATCGGCTTTGCCACACCGTTTGGATAGACAATATAAATACGTCCCTCATCCGCCGAACGGGTATAGCGGCCAACTTCATCAATATATTCGGATATCCCTTTTCCCGGAATAAACTGCAAAGCGCCGGGATTTAACACATCCCCCATAGCAATGATAAAATTCGGCCGCTTCGGCATATAGAGTGAATCGCCTGCTTCCAATACCGTATCCAATGCGGGACTAAGGCTCAATTTCAAGGGATCAGCCTCTATCACTACACGTCCGATAAGTTCCGCATTGGCGAGCTGATTTGTCAATTGCTGTGCCGCCATCAAAGAATCCGCTTCAATATTTTTCTTGACAGAAGCTGATATCATTGCGGATTGTAAATGCCTTGCGGTTTTTTCAAGTTCCGCACGCTGAACCTCTTTCACTCGGTTTCGGGTAAAAATCGCGCCGTACGTATAGGCCTGATCGGTAACGCCGCCCGCACGCTGCATAAGGTCAGAAAGTTTTTCCCCTTTTCTGATGGTATAAACACCAGGCTGTATAAATTCCCCGGATAACAGCACGGCGCCTGCCTCAAAATTGGAATATTTCGAGCCGACGCGTATGCCGCCGCCCGGATTAATGCTCACCGTTTCAAGATTCGTCTGACCCGCATCAATATAAGCCCACTTCATTTCAAGGCCACCAGATCTGGRGCCTGTATCAAGACTGGTCACTTCAATATTCGTCATATTRGCATCATTTGATGTYCCCCCRCTTACCGCGATAAGTGACGATATGGGCGTATTCTGGGTCACAGGATAAACGCCTGGAAGACGAACTGCCCCATCAACTGACACAATATATTCAAGAATGAACGGCAATAGATTATTCACTTCTTTATATACTTTCGGGCAATTAGGTGAAGTTTTCTCACCCGCGCTATCTGCTTTCTCCGCCGCCATTTTTTCCAGCAAAACCTGTTGATCCAGCGGGCTATCCAAAGGCGTCGATGATCCAAAATTTATGTCCTTCGATGCGATGGCCTCTTCAACCTCTTTTCTGACAAAAACCGCTCTGGTCGCCGTGGCAAATCGATTTGACTGCGTATCATTAATAATCCTTGCCAAATTTTTCAGGGGCCTGCAGAATTTTGGATTGTCTTTGCCATTTGGCAGCATTGCTGGAACAGAATATTCTCCAGATACAATAGCATCTCTGACAAATTCGGAGATAAGGAAGGCAATATCAGGTCTGCCAAGAAAAATAACTTTATCCCTGTCTTTTAACAGGATTTCTATGCCATCATTCAATGTTTTTTCTGGATTAAAAGCCTCCAAATATCTGGTTTGTGTTTTTTCCTCAACCCGCTCAATCAATCCAAATAACAGATAGGGGTCATCTTTAAAGTTATTGATATTCCCGATCAAACTATTCACTGACCTGGCCCCGGCTAACGATCTATAGCCGGGCGYTTTTACATGACCAGCAAGCTCCACTTTTCCAGATTGGGAATTTTCAATTAAACTGGCAATAAGTGCCTCACCGCCGCGAATACGTTTGTCATCTTTTAACGTGCTAAAATGTTGTTTCCCTGACTTATCAAGAAAAACCTGAGAAATTTCATATCCGGAAGGCCGCAAGGTGCCGCCCCCCAATGACATCGCTTGCTTGATGGAGATATCATTTACCCCGCTGGGCAATTCATAAATTCCCGGCCTGACCATTTCTCCGTCAAGGGCAATAGTCGCGCCAATAGTTGGCACAATGATCCTGTCACCATCATTCAAGGTTTCAAAGCCGGACCCTGCCCCATTTAACAGCTGATAAATATCGAGAACCGTACTTTTACCCTCTCGAACAATCGTAATGTTTCTCAATGACCCTGTCTTTTTCACCCCGCCCGCATTGATCAGAATTTCCAGAGGAGATGCCAGACTAGACGTGCGAATTAGGCCGGGCATACCAACTTCACCCACCACCAGAACAGAAATACTTCTGACCGACGCAAGAGAGATATAAACTTCAGTACCAATGATACTTTCTTGAACTTGTTTTATTAAAATTGATTTGAATTCACCCAAGCTAATCCCCGTAACAGAGATCGGCTTAAGATCAGGAATGATCACACGGCCCTCAAGATCAACTTTAAGCGTATAACTTTGAGATTTTGATCCCTGAAGGGTGATGATAAGCTCATCACCAACCCCCAGTTTATATGTATTAGAGATACTGCCCGTTAAGACATTGTCATATGATGGGATATTTTCAAAAATTAAATAACCATATTGCAAAATATCAGAATTCAACCTCTCATGATAATCCGCTTCAAGTCGAGAAAATTTTGCATTTTCTGCCTTGAGCTGCTCAAGGCGTGCCTTTTGACGTTCATTAAAAGCCTCCTCACGCGCCTGATCCAATGGAGAAATAACCGCTGTATTCCCCCCGCCCCTTGATCGCGCTTGGTTTTGGAGAGCCTCTAGCATTGAAGGGTCAAGCGACTGAGCAAAAAGAGATTGATGCAGAAACGATACCCCGGCGACGAGAATAAAGACAACCCTCTTTAAGAAGAAATACTTCCTTGTCATTTTCACCTTATCCTCAATTTATTTTCTAAATTTATTGCGTAAAATATTTTTTTGAGAATGTAACATATATGATAATATGCGCAAGCAATTGGTGAAGATTTCACCGCAGGCGGACTGGCTTGACCCACCAATTTGGAAAAACATAATTTATATTGCCCGCAACCCTGTGGGCGGCTTCTTCGCTTGAAAATATTCCAAAGCATGTTGCGCCGCTTCCGGACATGCCCGCAAAAAGACAATCATCACTTGTTTTAATCTGCGCAATGACTTTATCTATCACCGGATTAATTGCACAGGCATCACCTTCCAGATCATTCCCCGCAGCATTCAGGATTTCTTGCAATTGCGATTGGTCTTCAATGATCAGCGGAAGTTTTCTCGGGTTTGAGAAGGCTCTCTTTGTGCGCTCCTTGAATATGTCAGATGTAGAAACAGCCACACCAGGATTTACCAAACAAAGAAAAACAGGGAAATTTATCGTGCGGTGACTAAGTTTCTCACCCATGCCGGTCATATGCATTGTTTGGCTTGCCATGCAGACGGGCACATCCGCCCCTAACGATAACAATATTTCGGCCAAATCTGTTTCCGTCACTGATATTTGCCATAATTCTATCAAAGCATGGATCGTCGCCGCCGCATCAGCCGAGCCACCGCCAATACCGGATGAAACAGGTAAATTTTTCACAAGGGTAATTTCCGCCCCCTTCGTAAGGTTAAATTTCTTTCGCAATACGCGCGCGGCTTTAAGGATAATATTGTCCTTTAAGCCGATCAATTCCGTTGCAAAAGGGCCGATAATACCAAGAGATATTTTATCAGAAGCAAGCACGGATATTTCATCGCCGTAATCCGCGAATACAACCAGACTGTCCAAAAGGTGATAGCCATCTTCTCGCCGCCCGGTAATCAAAAGGTCAAGATTAATTTTTGCCCGCKCCAARCGGGTGATTTTATTTTTTACCATCCCTGATTTTTATTTTAATTTTGGCAATAAGGTCTTCATCCGGCTTCAAGGAAAGCGCGTGACGCCATTGAAATCTTGCTTCATTTTTACGACCAATGGCCCAATAGGCATCGCCTAAATGATCATTTATGGCCCAGTCATCTGTTTGAAGCAATACGGCCTTTTCCAGATATTCAACGGCCTTTGGCATATCGCCCAAACGATACATGGCCCAGCCCAGACTATCCACGATATAGCCATCATAGGGGCGCAGTTCCACCGCGCGCTCAAGCATTACTTTGGCTTTATCAATATTTATGCCCATATCTACCCAACTATACGCCAGATAGTTCAATACTTGTGGCTGATCCGGACGCAGTTCCAGCGCTTTAAGAAAGTCGGCTTCGGCCAGATCCCATTTTTTATTCTGTTCGCGGACAATGCCTCGCGTGTAGAAAATACTCCAATGACGYTCCTGGATATCCGAAATACCCTCTATATAAAGTGAATAGGCCTTTTCAGCCGCCTCAAACCGGCTGTTCATGCGATTTATATCCCCAAGAGAGCCTAGAATCTCCCTTTCCTTGGGGAATCCCCGCGAAAGGCGGCTCATGGCGTCTATGGCCTCGTCCAGGCGATCCATTTTTTCAAGAACCCATGCCATTTGTAACTTGGCCCTGAAATATAAGGCATGTTCAAAAGGAATTTTGCCATAGCTTTCCATGGCTCCCTCATAAAATTTATCTGCTTCAAATATCTGCCCCAACAAATAATCGGCAATATAAAAATCATCTTTCAAAAAGTTGGCAAACCGCAAATAAGTGATGGCTGGCATGCGGATATCATCCTGCATTAAAAAATTTGCCGCCGTATAGAAGATTTCAGCGACAGCATCTTTTTCAGATGTAATGAATGATCTTGCCTCTATATCATTCTCCAAACCATATAATGCTCGCCTAAGCCGCACATTATCCGGGGCCTTTTCTATATAATTTTCATATAATTGACGGGCATCCTGATCTCGCCCCAGCCGACGAAGTAAAATACCATAGGATTCTACCGTTCGCAGCGACAAAGCCCCCGGAACAACCAAGGATTCCGAATAGAATTTTTCCGCCAATTGTGTTTTTCCAATAAAGTCATAAAGCAACCCCGCATGAAATTTTTTAAAATCATCGAAACCTTTTTGTTCCAGTAACGCCTTTACAACCCTTTCTGCCTCTTCACTCTTACCTTGTGACAAAAGAACCCAGCTTTGAAATAATGGCTTAAACAAACCATAAACACCGGCATTCCCCATATTTTCCAGATTTAAAAGAGCCGCGTCATGATTGCCCGCCTCTAATTGTTCCAAAAACAAAAACATTTGAATCATACTGTTCGAAATATCAAATTCGGTAAGCTTATGAGCCACCTTCAAGGCAGGGCCATACCGGCCATCAGCAATAAAAATCGTAAAAGATTTCCTCAAAATCATTTGATTGTCAGGATCCAGCACCAAGGCTTTTTCATGAAAATCAGCCGCAGACCGCAAATCATTATGAATCGCCGCATGTAAGCCTGCCAAATATTCGCCGTACGGTTGATCTGGAATCTGCTTGATATCGCCTGTGCTATTGCTGGCAAAGGCCGCGCTAAAAGAAACGATAAAGCATGCCATGCCGACCCATAAAACAGAGGTTACGCCACTTAAAATCTGCGTCAAATTTTGTCGTTGGTTTTTCAATCCTTGCTCCAGTTTTAGCCAGTAGTTCTACATATTTGGATAATTAGGGCCGCCGC
Source organism: Alphaproteobacteria bacterium (assembly GCA_002402225.1). Taxonomy (GTDB): domain Bacteria; phylum Pseudomonadota; class Alphaproteobacteria; order Sphingomonadales; family Emcibacteraceae; genus Paremcibacter. The sequence goes on along the minus strand of NVVM01000026.1, from coordinate 20,523 downwards.
CACCTTCCGGCACTGTCCAGTTAATATTCTGCGTTGGGTCCTTGATATCACAAGTTTTACAATGAACGCAATTTTGCGCGTTTATCTGCAAAGCTGGATTTTCTCCCTTTTCATCCGTAATGAACTCATACACGCCCGCCGGACAAAAACGCGCCTCTGGCCCGGCATAGAGCGCATAGTTCACCTTAACAGGAACCGTATCATCTTTTAAGGTCAAATGACACGGCTGGTCTTCTTCATGATTGGTATTGGACAGAAAAACGGATGATAATTTATCAAAAGTAATAACGCCGTCAGGTTTGGGGTAGTCAATGGGCGTCGATTCCTGCGCGAGCTTCAGACATTTATGGTCTTCCTCATGACTGAATGTCCAAGGCAACAGAAACCCWAGGCCCAGATTATTGACCCACATATCAAAACCAGCATATAGGGTACCCAAAAAGGCGCCGAATTTATGAATGGACGGCTTTGCATTGCGCACCCTGTAAAGGTCTTTATAAACCCAGCTTGCTTCAAAAAGTGCCGGATATTCCGTTAATTCATCTTTGCCTTGTCCTTCTGCGGTGATTTTATTAAACGCCGCCTCTGCCGCCATCATGCCTGTCTTCATGGCATTATGGGAGCCTTTTATGCGCGGCACATTGACAAAACCCGCGCTACATCCGATGAGCGCGCCGCCCGGGAAAGTGAGTTTCGGAATAGACTGAAATCCCCCTTCGTTAATGGCCCGCGCCCCGTATGATATGCGCCGCCCCCCTTCTAATGTGGGCCGGATAGACGGATGGTTCTTAAATCTTTGCATCTCATCGAAAGGCGACAAATAGGGATTTGAATAGTCCAGACCAACGACAAAACCGATGGCCACCTGATTATCTTCAAGATGATAAATGAACCCGCCGCCAACTGTTGCYTTATCCAGAGGCCAGCCCTGCGTATGGATTACGGTGCCTTCTTTATGATTCTCAGGTTTGACTTCCCATAATTCCTTGATGCCAATACCATAGGTCTGTGGTTCCTTGCCGTCCCGCAAGTTAAATTTTTCAATCAGGACTTTCGCAATCGACCCTCTGACGCCTTCGGCAATGAAGGTATATTTACCGTGCAATTCCATGCCCGGCATATAGGTGTCTTTTTCACTCCCATCAGCGGCAACGCCCATATCGCCTGTCAAGACGCCTTTAACAGCACCATTTTCATGATAAATAATATCGGCACCGGCAAATCCCGGAAAAATTTCAACGCCCATATTCTCAGCCTGCTCCGCAAGCCAGCGGCACAGGTTACCAAGGCTGATGATATAATTTCCAGCATTACTCATCAAGGGCGGCAGCATGAWATGAGGCATACATATCTTACCCTTTTCCTTCATTATCCAATGCTCATTTTCCGTCACCGGCGTTAATAACGGCGCGCCCAATTCTTTCCAGTTAGGCAAAAGTTCATCCAAGGCAACGGGATCAATCACAGCACCCGATAGAATATGTCCGCCAACTTCTGATCCTTTTTCCAGAATGCAAACCGAAAGCTCCCTGCCCTCGTCATCAGCCAGTTGMTTCAGGCGGATTGCGGCACTCAGCCCCGCAGGCCCCGCGCCAACAATGACCACATCATATTCCATGAATTCGCGTTCCATAATATCCTCTTTTCCAATTTTGGCTCAATTCTTAAACTTATGGGCATAAATCTGTCTGAATCATCTATCGCGAAGTTACCCCAAAGGTTACCGGCGGGTCAATAAAACTATATCATATTGCCTCTAAAGCAGGTATTTAATGCGCTGCCGGACACACTGCCAGCATTATTTTAGAATAAAACACGCATCATTTCAAACATACGTTTGTTTGTTGCGGCTTGGGCATTATTATATCTGGGTAATATTATAAGGTCTGGTGAGCTTTAGCTATCAATATGTTAGGCTAAAGCACTATGGTTACAAGGAAAAAAAGCATTATAACCGTTCTCATATTTCGGAGGCTAAATTCAGGCGGCTTTATAAGATGCTTTGCAATGGATTTGAATGCCTATGAGGCGCACCAGATCAACCATATCTCTCACCGTTCCTGTTAGCTTATCTATGCAAAATTACGCCTGTATATCGCTAAATTCTGGATTACGGTGATAGTAACCGTAATTACTGCAATTGAAGGAACGGAAACTTTTCAAGCCATCAAACGTTTGCCCCGTTCTTCTATGAGAAAACGTAAAAAATAATAATTTCAATAAACAGAAATTCACGAATATTAAAAAGTTAACTTTTAATCATATCTTTTCTTTGCATTGAGGCAACATTAAAGTAGCATAATAGTATGAAAAAAATTCTACTATTATTAATAATTTGTCTCGGCAATACCATTAATGTTTTTTCTGCAACACCTATTGATGAGTACAGCGAAAATTATTGCTTCTTATTTGAAGGCAAAGAACATGGAGCCATTGCTTCAAAAACTGGATCCTACTGTCCTGTTGTAGGCGTATTTCCTCGCACCCACCCCCATAGCTGGAAATGGAGGAATAGTCTTATAGAAGCGTATGTCACTTTAAAACTTTCGGTGACGCCTTTTGGCACAACAAAAAGTATAATTGTATTGGATAGTTATGTGAGATACCTTCAAACCGAAAAAACTAGTGATGGCATAAAAAAGGAAATTATTGAAAAATCTCCTGCATCATATTTTCATCGTCCGGCGGCTAAAGCTGCTTGGAAATTAAAATATAAACCTCTTGTATTGGATGATGAAGGAGTTGAGACAGAAAATGTAATAGTTAGATTTTTTTATTATCCTAGGGAAATCAATAAATTACGGTAATTACGATGCCAATTACAATTGCGGTGACATAGCGTAACCGGATTAATGGGTCAGGGTCAGGGTCAGGGTCAGGGTCAGAATCTATTAACCTGATTTCCTCTGACTTTTTGAGGCATCTTGCCAGAGGGTTTTCATCGCGTGAAATAAGGTCGGGCGAGAAGCCTCGAGAAATAACCGATTGTCGGGCAAATTTTCCTTAAGCCTTTTATAAGCCGCTCCCAAAGAATGATATGGCATATTGGGAAATAGATGGTGGGTCGCATGAAACCGCAGGCCAACCGGTGCCCATAAGGCCGACAAAAAGCCACCCGGCACATCAACAGAATCAAGAAACTGTTCCGCAACCGTCATTTTATAATCCCCGGGATTGCGGTAAGCATGGGCCCCTAATGTACGGATGCTATTCATAAATAACACCAGAAAAACCACCGCATACCAAACGACAAAAAATTTGGCCGGTAAAAAGCCCTGATACCATAGCCCTACGGCTGCCCAGCCATAGAAAAAGGCAAAAAATTCCTGCAGTCGCCAATATTTCCCATCACGTTCCGTATGGGGCGGGCGGCGATAATCCATATCAATTGTAAGCGACGAGCCCCGTAGCCAAAGCAACCGGCCAAGCGGCGGGAAAACCCAACCAAGAGGCGTAAGAATAAGGTAACGCAGCGCAATAAGTGCCGGCAGGAAAACAGAAGAAATCACATACCAGACATTTTTCCAGGGGTTTTGCGTTCCAAAAGGAAGATATTCCCCATCAAGCTTGGTGCCATAAACATCCYGTTTATGATGATCGTTATGCACCCCCTGATACATAAACATAGGCACCATAACCAAAAAACCGCAGGCCACATTCCATACAATTTTAAAAGCCGTCATCGTCCCCTTTTTGAAATGAACTATTTCATGAATAAAAATAACCGCGCGGTATAATGCAAAAACGGCAACAAAATAAGATATTATGCCAATGGCGGAGAAACTGTCCGAGATCACCGTTAAGGCAAAAGCCACGGCCCCCAGCGTAACGGAGAATAAAAAATCAACCCAATAGATGGCCTGATTGGCCTTCATCAAATCTTTCACCAAGGCGCGGGCTTCCTTTAAGGGAAAATCTTCCGCTTTGGCTTTTATGTCTTTCAGCATCATGTCACTTTCAAAAAAAACATGTTTAATAAACTTGGTAACAATATATTCGTTTCCATTATATAGTCGAATAAGTCATATTTGTAATTCATATCTTTAACAGCTGCTGCGCTACATTGTTTTAGGTCAAAAGTAAATATCTGTAATGATATAATTCTGCCCAGATTATAGATTATCATGTTCTCGATTGCATACTTGTGGCTGAAATGCATATAATATAATCACATTAGCWATSKKYAARAYATTTGGTAAGAAAAAAATAATGAGTTTCGCTTAATATGGCTGGGATGGATATTTCTACAGAAAATCGGCTTAATGATATGCCTCGTAATATGCTTGGTGATATGGCGGAAAGAGACATTTTGTCTCTTCTGCAATGGTATATGGATTCGGGGGTGAATGAGACCATTGATGACCTGCCGCAAGATTGGTTTGAACTATCCCAGTCTCTCACTAAAAAAACAGCCCCGAAACCGCCCATTCCCACAGGCCAATCTGGCATAATGTCCAAAAAAATAGCGCCAATGGTTTCCATAGARCATATCGCACAAGACGCCGCGCGCTTAGCGGCCTCCTGCGACAGCCTGAGGGAACTCAATGACGTTATTAAAGACTTTAATGGCTGTAGTTTAAAGAAAATCGCGACCCATACAGTCTTTTCTGATGGTAACCCCGATAGCGACATTATGGTGATTGGCGAGGCCCCGGGCGTTGATGAGGATCGGCATGGAAAGGCGTTTTTAGGCGAGAACGGCCAAATGCTGGACCGCATGCTCAAAGCCATCGGATTATCCCGCAAGAATGATTTCTATCTAACCAATATATTGCCGTGGCGACCCCCGGGAAACCGGAAACCTTTAGCAGAAGAAGTCACCATTTGCCTGCCTTTTATCAAACGGCAYATTGAACTTTTCAACCCTAAACTACTCATTCTATTGGGCGGCATATCAGCCAATAGCCTTATGAACTCCGACCTTGGCATCACCCGCCTTCGCGGCAAATGGCTGGAATATGAGCTTTACAGCAAGACCATCCCCGTTCGCCCCCTGTTTCATCCCGCCTATTTATTGAAACAGCCCAAAGCCAAAGGGGATACATGGAAAGACCTGCTGGAAATCAAAGCTAAAATAGCGGAAAAGASKKSMGGAWRGACKSWMWSMWTWTAKKWCMWMWAYWYWRRAMAKACMWGWYBVYWYYWMWWBHYVHTYWKDKBCSKWHVYYYYWKSAKRMGRTKATKGKCWSRYMKWMWCCATACGCCATGCCCGAGGTCAAATTAAAAGGCGCAGAAGACCAAGACATATTGCACGAAGCAGACTTTAACCTGTTAGGCACATCTGACGTAAAACGATACAAGAAAATTTTCCTCTTGCAAGAAGAGGGGAAATGGAAGAAGGCGAATAGGCTGATCAAACAGCTGGACGATAAATTATTACTGGGCCATATTTTATATCAAAGATACATGCATCCCACCGAATATACCTCGCGTTATCGTGAGCTGGCCAAATGGATGTTGAAATACCCCGACCATCCGGGGGCCAAAAGAATATATGGTCTCGCAAAAAAGAAAAATGGCGGCAAGGGCCAAAAACTGCATAAACCTATTCCGGCCTTGGCCTTAAATTTCCCGGCGGACAAACCAATCCGCGCGACAACCGTACCGCCGACAAATGAAAATAAAACGTCTGCAAATCCCGAAACCGTTGATCCAATTACCGCTCAGGTCAGACAGAAGCATATAAAAGCTGACCGCGTCGATATTTATAACCTGAAAACCAGAATCAAAAGATACCTTCGGCGCGGCAATCCGGAGCGGGCTGAAAAAAGATTATGGGCCTTTGAGCGCCGCAAGCTCTTGTCACCGACGGAAATCACTAAAATCCTCGGTGACATTGCCGGAGGATATTTTTTCAAAAATCAGGATGCCAAGGCACTTGCCCTTGGCGGAATTGCCTCAGAATATTCTCATGACACCGCATCTCAGCCTGATTGGATTGCCGGACTGGCCGCATGGCGGCTGGGCGACTGCGGTACCTCCGCGCAACATTTCGAGAAAGTCGCCAATYCCCAAGTGGCCGGTGACTGGACGTCTGCTGCGGGCGCTTTCTGGGCCGCCCGGGCGTATCTTGTGTGCCGCCAACCTGACAGAGTGACGGGATTACTCAAAAAAGCTGCCAATTATCATCGGACTTTTTATGGGTTGATCGCCGCGCGGCAGCTCGGACAATTACCCGTAATCAATTGGGCCGCTCCCGAATTTACCAAAGATCATTTTAATCTGATCAAAGACTTTCGCAGCGTGCAACGTGCTATTGCTTTGACCCAAACGGGGAAAACAATGATAGCTGATATGGAACTAAGCGATACTTGGCGACGCTCAAGGGGCGACAAGCATGAAGCCTTGCTTGGGCTCGCCTCAAAATTGGGGCTTGCCGGAACCCAGTTGAAAATTGGCAAGATCGAAGAACAAAAACGCCGAACGGCTCTTGATAGCACCCTTTACCCCATTCCTAACACTACGCCTGAGGGAGGCTTTACGCTCGACAAAGCTTTGATGTTTGCCATCATCCGGCAAGAATCCGAATTCAACAGCTGGGCCAGAAGTCATGCGGGGGCGCGCGGAATCATGCAAGTCATGCCGCGCACAGCAAGTTATATTTCCCGCGACAGGTCATTACGATTTGGCAGCAGAATAAAACTGGATGATCCCAAATATAATATGGCTCTGGGACAACAATATGTTCACGATATGCTGGGCAAGAACTTTGCTGACGGCAATCTTTTCAAAACTCTGGTCGCGTATAATGCCGGCCCCGGAAATTTGAGGAAATGGGAGCGAAAAACCAACTTTCAAGATGATCCATTATTGTTCATTGAATCTATCCCTGCCCGTGAAACCAGAAATTATATTGAACATGTTATCAGCAATTTCTGGATTTATCGCATGCAAATGAACCAATCAACTGATACGCTGGATACAGTTGCAATAGGCAAATGGCCCATGTATATTTCTCAAGACACCAATCTTATGAAAAGACAAAAACATGCCGCTCGATAACAATATTGAATTTCTGCCCCTTAATATCGCCATATTAACCGTTTCAGACACACGAACGCTGGACAATGATACATCCGGTCAGATATTGATCGATCGCCTGACCAATGCGGGCCATAAGCTTGCCGCGCGCGCCATCGTCAAGGATGAAAAAAGCGATCTGTCCGCCAAACTGTCGGAATGGATCAGGGATGAGGACATTCAGGTTATTATTTCCACTGGCGGGACGGGCCTTACGGGCCGCGATATCACACCGGAGGTTTTTCACAGCCTTTATGATAAGGAAATTGAAGGTTTTGGCGAAATATTTCGCCTGATTACTTATAAACTTATCGGAACATCCACCATGCAGAGCCGTGCCACTGGCGGCGTTGCGGGGGGAACTTACATGTTTGCCTTACCCGGCTCTAACGGGGCCTGCAAAGATGGCTGGGAYAATATMTTSRMAGAACAATTAGATATACGTTTTCGCCCCTGTAACTTTGCGGAAATGATGCCCCGTCTGGTCGAGTGATATTTCTTTTTTATCATAATAAATTATATACAAATTGGTCTTTTCTTTACGAAAGAACAACATAACGGGATTATAACTCACAGATGGTCAGGCCCCCTTGCCTTTGTCCATCCTGGAGAGCCGTTATGTCAAAAAATATTGCGATTACCATTGTCCAAGATAACAAGACAATCAACAAAACATATATTGACCTTCTAAAACAGCATTATAGCGTGAGGTTAGTTGATATTGATGCAATACTCCCGGAGAGCTTTATAGATTCCGATCTTATGATCATACAGATTAATCTGAATGACCCCAACGCCATTGCCCCCCTAAAAGTCTTAATGGCCTTACCCGAACGAAGCCATATTCCGGCACTCTTTCTCCTGCGTGAATTCTCGCGGCGCGAAATAATACAAGCCAGCACACTTGGCGCAACGGACTATACGACCTATCCCTGTCCAGAGGATAGTTTTCTACAGCTTGTATACAATATGATCAATAAATCTGGGAAAAAAATATGGGCACAATTATCAGAAACTCAGGAAGAGGCCTTAAAAGTCAGCCTGAAGGTCGTCGAAAATACTTTTCGCAATGCCTCATTAGGTTTGGAAGTATCCCAAAAAGACGTCAAAGACAGTTGCAACCTTATCATCGAAGCCACGGCTAAAGACGGCCTGACCGAATGGATGAATACCATTCGCCAACATCATGTTTATACATATCGTCATAGTATGATGGTCTGTGGTTACCTGCTGTCTTTTGGTATGCTCTTAGGCCTTAGCAAAACAGATTTACAGATGCTCGCAGTGGGCGGCATGATTCATGATATCGGAAAAGCCAAAGTACCTTTAGAAATTTTAGATAAATCAACGGCATTAACACCGAAAGAAATCGACATCATTAAAAAGCACCCCGAAGACGGCCGTCATATTCTGGAAAAGCAGAACTGGGACAAAGTTATGATAGATATTGCGGCACATCATCATGAAAAACTTGATGGCACGGGCTATCCAAGTGGGCTGAAGGGCGTGGAGATCAGTGATACTGTTCGCATAGCCTCTATTGCAAATGTATTTTCCGGGCTAACCGATAAACGCCCCAACAAACCCGCAATGACAGCAGAAAAAGCCATTGAAAGAATGCTGAAAATGAAAGATCATCTGGACTTCCCTCTTGTTTTATCATTTCGTGATGTTGTTTTACCAAGCAAAATAAATATAGAACAACATATGCGATACCAGTCTTAACCATATAGCAATCAATGGTTGTTATATTTCGGTAACCATAAAAATAATATATAATCGCTCTAAAACAAAGTAATAGAAAAGATATGTTGAAAAACAAACATGTCACTATTGTTCAGGATAACAATATACATGACAGGTCATTCATTGATCTCGTAAAACGCGACCATACCATTAAACTGGTGGATACCARTTCACTGTCTATGGATGACTTTAAGAATTCTTTACTTGTTATTGCGCAGGTTAAACTCACAGACCCAGAAGCCATTCGGCCCTTAAGGCATAAAATGTCTATGCTCGAAGAAAATCATGTTCCGGTACTTTTCTTGCTCGACGATTTTAACAGAAGAGAAATTGTTCAAGCCAAYATTCTGGGAGCAACCGATTATGTCCCCTACCCTTGCGATGAAAAATACTTCATTGAGCTTGTGGCTAAACTGRTTAACATWGTTGTCGAGCAGGCRTGGTCRAAACTATCCAAAACRCAGGAATCAGCCTTAAAAGTAAGCCTGAAGGTCGTCGAAAAAACTTTTGCAAATGCCGCTGCAGGATTGGAAATTTCTCAGGATGAAGTCAAAGACAGTTGCAACCTGATCATAGAAGCCACGGCAAAAGACGGCCTTGCGGACTGGATGAATGCCATCCGGCAACATCACAATTATACTTACCGACATTCTATGATGGTCTGTGGTTATCTGACCTCTTTTGGCATGCTGCTTGGCGTTCAAAAGACGGATTTGCAGACACTGGCTGTTGGTGGCTTGCTACATGATATTGGCAAATCCATGACGCCGGTGGAAATATTAGACAAGCCGAGCGTTCTTTCACCAGAAGAATGGGACATCATGAAAGAGCATGCGCTGGATAGTGGTAATATACTGGAAAATAATCAATGGCCCGCAGAAATGGTCGATATTGCCACCCATCACCATGAAAAACTCGATGGCTCAGGATATCCCCACGGTTTAAAAGGCACAAAGGTGAGTGATTTAGCCCGCATGGCCGCCATAGCAGACATATTTTCCGGATTAATTGACAAGCGGTCCTACAAACCCGCCATGTCACCGGAAAGAGCCATTGAAATTATGTTAAACTTATCAGATGAGCTGGATATTCCGCTGGTCAAAGCCTTCCGCGCCGTCGCACTTACGGGGCCAACGAAGAAATTTTTATGTTAAAAACTATACTGCAGGGCCGTGAAAATATTGCTGCTATCCTTGAATTGGCCAAAAAAACTGTATTTTACCTGACCATAAAATATATTCCCGCCCGCTTCGATTTTTAAATTATCACGGATTTTATAGGTGGCTTTAAGGCGCAGGTAACCATCCTTGTCAGAAGGCGAATAAAAGTTAAATAACCCCAGTCTTAAATTTTGCTGCATCAATAATTTGGTCAAGCGGATTGTAAAAATATGCCTGTTTTGCCGATCCATAATGGCCMYCGYCGGCARKSWSGCMASATAWTSATCATARYYTRAYYTRCGYTCMAGATAATATTGSACMGARCCKGTYARTTCSGYRSMWATTTCCTGTTCATACCCCACAAGAAATCTGAATTCGTCATTACGCACGAGCGGATTTAAAGCTGACCCACCCTCACTTTTATAATAGCCAACCTCAATAGTGGCTATCCCCTTTGATATCGGTCCGCGCGCGCTCGCGCCAAATGTTTGAAGCTTCGGGAAGGTGGCATTTCCTGTTGTCATATCCTGACCCGCCGGACTTTTCCAATAGCCATTGTAATAATAGGCCGCCGTCTCAATTGCGCCAAATGATCGATAAAGGCGTAACGCCAGTTCATCATTTTCAAACCATCCGTCTGGCCGATCATCAATCACCGGATTTACGCGCCCTCTTGGCCCGCCAAGCCCCCGATCATAAAAAGAAATACGCGTGCCATCAATAAAGCGATCCGCATCAAATTTTGGCATATAAATTATATCAAGATTTAAATCACCAAAGAAAAAAGCCGTTTTGATGGCATCTGATGGCGCTTTTAAATATTCATCATCCCGCCCGATGAAGAAACTGTTCCAGTCCTTTGGAAAAAGGTCATTGATAAAGATCAGATCACCCGTCCCCCATGTCAGGACTTGACGGCCCATTTTAACGTCCAGAGAATCCATGGGACTGAACGTAATACTTGCCTTGCGAATATCTACAAATCCCTGCCCCTTTTCCAAATCAATGGAATGATCATTCAAAACAGGGTCATAGAGAAAATCTGACACAAAATTAATTGTCAGTTTTTCCAGCGCTTTTTCAATATCTAGCTGAAGCCGCATTTCACCAAGGCTCATTTGTTTTTGCAAATCATCTGATTGAAGCCGCGTGCCAATCCGGCTTTCCAGAAAACCGCTTAGGTCAAAAGGCAAGCTCTGCTCTTCCTCATCCATTTGCGACATGGCGGCAAGGTCACCCAGACCTTCCGGCAGAAGAATTTCCTGAGCCCGGATATTCTGTGAAAAAATCAACAAAGCTAATGCGGTTATTCCCCGTAATATCATCAAAATTACCTTAGGTATTTAATGGGCGCTTTGCGCAAATATCGTTCTGAAAAAATTTCATCCGGCAAGCCCACATCATATTTCACGGCGCTATAATCCATCAGTGTCTTGCCGCCTGACCGGTTATCTTCCATACTGGCGGAAGTCACCGTTGGATGACCCGAAACCTTCTCAACCTTCAAGGCCGTATAGCTGCGGATTTTCTGCCCCTGCTCATCGTAATATTCAGTCTTTACGGGCAGAAATGTTGCCTTATGTATCCAGCTTTTATAAGTGGAAAATTCAACAGATTTTGGATCTTTCGGCGTGCTTTTCACCACATAAAAATTGTCATTTTCTTCCACCATTTCGTGATTGTCTTCATTAATCCCCCGGCCTGAAACATCTTCGTAATAAAAATGAGAACCGACAAAACTGGTGCGTTCATCACTTGCCGCGATGCGTTTTACCAGATCCAGCGCCGGCAAATATAACCAGCGATCATCATCCCGATCCATATTTTTGATCACCATAAAGACCATCTTCTTTACATCAGCCGGCTTATTGAAATAGACATAGAATTTCTGCCCGCCATCTATTTGTTCATCCCCGGCTTGATCATTATCTTTACGCAAGATAACAAATTCACGTGCCCGCTCGCGCCCTTGGGAATCAATGATGCGCATATTGACCTTGGCTCGCCCATCATCGCCCTTGTAATAGGAAACATGATTGGCTTTTTTAACCACCTCCATCACATCCATCCCTGTGACATCAAAGGCGAGTGCCGGACTTGCCGAACTGGCCCAGATAACAGATAAAACYAAAACTGCTTTGAACAGATATGTCATATTATGTCCTTTCCATTTCCTTTTTAAACAACAGGCCTTCAAACAGGCGGATCAATGCGGGAAGAATGGTTAATGTGGCCASYCCGGCCAAAATCAATATTGCCGAAATAAACACGCCAACCGTTTTATAAGGCACCAATGGGGCGGCGAGCAACGGCAGAAAGCCAATACCAACCACAATCACATTRCGGGTAATCGCCCTGGCAGGTTCCCCGAAAACGGCAACATAAGTTGTTTTCCAATCCGGATAATTCTTTCTGAGTTCCCGGCTGCGCACCAGAAAATGTATGGCGTAATCAACCGCAAGGCCAAGGCTGAGCGAAGATAATACCGCAACCGGCATATCATAATCCTTACCAATCAAGCCAATAATGCCGTAGATCATCCCAATGGTGAAGGTCAGCGGGATCATGGCCAGCGTCCCCCACCATAAAGACCGGAATAGAAACACCATCATAATAAAGACAATGATAAAGCTTCCGATGAAGGCTTCGGCCATGCCAGCCACCATTTTATCCTGCCAGATGACATTGATATAGGTTAGCCCAAACCAGTCATGGCTGATGCCCTCAGGCGCGGGATTGTCCCTAAAGAACTGATCAACCTTGTCAATCAAAAGGCTCATGTCACGGTTGTCACCGCTTTTTAATTGCAGCCACATATTGGTTTTTTTATAATCCGGCGTCACAAAATGCCAAAGATCTTGCGGCCTGTGACTATTCTGATAGGTGATCAATGTTTCCGCAACCGCAGAACGGCTGGCAGGAATACGGTAGGCCTCCTTATCCCCCATGAAAAGCTCACGATGCACGGTTTTCACCACATCAGACAGACTATTGCTTTTTCCAACCAAGCCACTGGCTTGCAGGTAATCCTGCAATTGGCTCATATAGGTTAAGACTTGCGGGTCTTTGAATATTTCTTCCTTGGACAGATATTCACCAACCCAGGTCAGCGCATCGTCCCAAGCCTCCCAATCCTCATCGGAAACATTTTCCATATGCTGCTCGATTTTAGCAATCAGGAGCGCGATAAGCTGCTCGCGATCACGGGCCTCCAGAAGCAAGCCGTCCACTTCGGAGGCCATTTCATTCAATGGTCTCATCGCATGCGTTTGCATSCCGACTTTAAGGCCTTGGGCAAAAAGAGGAAGATTGGCCTTTTCCGCATCCGGGCCTTTCAGAACAAGATAGGCCATATAAGTGCCCGCGAAACGTTCGTTCAATGCCCTGTCCGCAACCCGGATTTCATGACTTTCCGAAAACCATTTTACGGGGTTGTCATTAACGACGATCCTGTCTATGCCAACCCATGCCACTGCCGCCAGTGCAAAAACGCCCAGAATGATCACCTTCGCGCCACGAAAAGTAATGCGGCCCAGTCCATTCAACGCTTTGGCCAGCGGGCTGTTGTTATCCGTATCCGTATGGTCAAGTCCAAAATCGGCGAATGTCTCCTCTGACATGAGCATGATATAAGCCGGAACCAGCGTGATCGTAAAAAGCCAGGCCAGAATAACGCCAATAGACACAAATAAACCAAATGTCTGCACAGGCGGTATCGGGGTCAATGCAAGGGAGGCAAAACCAACCGCCGTGGTCAGCGTTGTGAACAGCATGGGCGCGGATAATTCCTTCATCACATGCTGCAGGGTTTTCTTGCGATCCTTATATAAAGGATAACGGTCATAAAAATCGCTCAGAATATGAATGGCATCCAATACCGCGATAGGCATGATAAAGATGGGAATCATGCTRCTCATGATATGAACCGTATTCCCCGTCACCACAAGCAGCCCCATGGTGACAATAACCGATACCATGGCCACAATCATCGGGGAGACAACCAAGGAAGCTTTCTTGAAAAAATACCACATCAGCAGAAAAATCAGCAGCATGGCCATGGGGGCAGATATGGCCATCTGTATGAACATCTCAACACCGAATGTATCCTGCGCCACCGGCAGACCGGTAATATGATATTGATCATCACCGGAAAATTCAGCGATCTTGGACTTTAATGCCTCAACCACATTATAGCTGACATTCTTGGCTGTGATCGGAATATAAAGCGCGACCGCCTTACCATCATCAGACACGATAGTGCCATTCAGCAAGGGCAGATTTTGGGCTTTTTTGCGAATGGACAAGGCCTCGGCATCATCCAGAGGCGCCTCTTTCATGAGCCATTCAAATTTCACTTCGCCCGGCCCACCCGGCTCAATATTATCGACCGTAGAGAGGGCCATAAGGTCAGCAGAGATAACGCCCTGTGTTTTACCGTCCTTATCCTGCCACTGTATTTTTTTGGCAAACTCGGTCAAGGCGTAGATATCACCAAGGGATTTTTTATTAAACACGCCCTCTGGATGAGAAGAATTGACCACCCCGACGACAACCATGTCATAGAGGGAAAATTCTTTTTTCTGACTATTGTGAAAAATGCGGACAGGCTCATCAGGAGATAACATATTCTCCGGATCGGTATCAATCTGTAGCGGTGATAACAGGCTATAAGTTGACGGCCATACACTGGGTAAAGCCACGAGTCCGATCATCAACAGACTTAAAAGACCGCTAAGCCAGAAAAAAAGCCTGGGCCTGCGCGTTGCTGTTTCTGAAATATGTATCATGCCGCTCTCCGGTTCTTCTTTTAAGTGATCTTAAGTAAAAGCCTTGCCGGGCTTCACACCCAGTTTTTTCAATATCATTGCCAAAGGGCAAAAGCCGGTAAAAGCGGCCTGAAACATATTCGCCCCGACAAAAGCCGTCAGGCCAAACCAATAGACATGAACCATGAGGCCCAAGGCCAGGCTTATCATAATCATGGCGCCGGCGAAGGCAAGTATTACGCGATCCAAGGTCATCATATTTCTCCTGTTAAAGTTATAAACAACAACAGATATACCATTGATGTAAACTTAAATAAGTGACGCATGTCACATAACAGAAAAATTAATCCACAGCAGCTTGAAGCCCGCCACGATCCAGAATTTGGATATTTCCCCGGCCCAGCTTGATAAACTTTTGCCGTTCGAAAACTTTTAATTGTCGGCTGACCACCTCACGGACAGAGCCAAGTTCCATGGCAATATCCTGATGAGTGACGTCAAATTGATCACTTTTATGATCCAGCAGTAATTGCGCCAGACGTTTATCAAGTTTTTTAAACACCACCTCTTCCACCAGCATCATCAGCATAGACATGCGTTTAGCGTAAACTTCAAAGACAAAATTGCGGAATTTTTCTGACTGAGCCAATAGCCTGTTAAATGTGGCCGGCGGCACAACGGCAAGGGTGACATCCGTTTCAGCTATCCCCTCCGCCCCATACTGATCATCGGAAATCAGGCAGGTTGTGGTCATGATGCAAGATTCGCCGGCCTCAACCCGGTATAATGTGATTTCACGCCCATCCTCAGAACTCTTCTGAACCCGCACCGTTCCCTCAAGCAACATGACATAGCCTCGGCATTCACTGCCCTCGGCAAACATAACAGAACCCGATGGGGCCTCCACAATATGAAGTCCCTCTTCTAATATCCTTTTACTCTCTTGCGAAAGCCTTCCCAATTCTGGGAAATGGTCTGTTATAATTTTTTGCATAAATCTTTTCTAGCCCCCCGTAGCGTCATTTTTGGCCCCCGTAGCGTCATTTTTGGAACAGGGCTTTTTTTAAAATTTTTGCGGATATATTCATCACACCGGCCTGTTCAAAAGTCAGGGTGAGCGGAAGTTCGTCGCCGAGGGCTAATTTCTTGTTTAAATCAAACATCATCAGATGATACCCCCCGGGACTAACGCTTGTAATCGCATGAGCCGCAACCGGGATAGACGAAACCTGCATCATTTTCATCACACCATTTTCATGTTTATGGACGTGAAGTTCGATACGCCCTGCATAGGGCGAGGTGGCTTTCACTAATTTATCCGCCATCGCCGTATCATTCCTGATGATAAAATAAGCCGCCCCCGGACGGCCTTCTATGATCACAGGACGTGCCCAGGGATCAATGATGGTAAGCCCCTCAGCCAAAACGGAAGAACTAAAGCATAGAACGACAAATACAGATAAGAAAAATTTCGCTATTTTATTCATATTATCTCACTTAAATAATTTTTTTAAAAAATCTGGAAAAAGCTACCCCAAACCGGCATTTAATATCCTTGCCATCATCGCAGCCATAAAGTGAAATGGCAATTATTTCCGCTCTCCCAATAACATTCTCCAAAGGCACATAACCGATGCCGGAAAGAATTCGGCTATCCGCAGAATTATCCCTGTTATCACCCATAGCAAAAATATGGCCTGCCGGCACACGGTAACGACGGGTATTATCAAGTCGCCCCCTATCCGTGCGTTCCGCAATATGATACCCGCGCCCTTGACTGTTTTCTTCACTGAACTCTGTGACAGAAACCATATTTCCCGCAGGTTCCCGGTAACGATAGCTTTTTTCAAATATACGCGGTAAAATCTGGCCATTATGAATAACCCGCCCCCCCGTGAGCTGTATTTCGTCTCCGGGCAATCCAATAACGCGTTTGATCATGACGCGGCTTGGGTCTTTGGGATCTGCAAAAACCACCACATCGCCTCTTTGCGGCAATGAGCCCATAACGCGGCCCTTGGCCGAGATTAAACTGCGCCCGAAAGGAATGCTGTAACGGGAATAACCATACGCATATTTGCTCACAATAACCCGGTCACCGACTTCCAATGTAGGCACCATGCTTTCCGATGGCCATATTTCATATTGGGCATAAGCAAAGCTGTGAACACATAAAAAAGCCACCATAATAATCAGGGGCTCTTTAACGAAATTCCATATTCTCTGACTAATTGTTTTTTTTGGCATCTTTGTCCGTATCCTTACCATCATCCTTGATCAAAATAGCGATATAACCAGAGTAAAACTTTTTTGGGGCAGAATATATAGATAAAAACAAAGAAAACTTGTATTTCGCCCTTGCAGTGATGAAAAATGGCCTTATATAAGCTCCATGAACACTGAAATATAACTTAGGATAATTGATTCAGGCCATAACGGCTGATGATATATCCCCTGGAAGATAAGAGGATAGTATGGGTAAAGTAATCGGAATTGACTTAGGTACGACAAATTCGTGTATCTCCATCATGGACGGCGCAAAGCCAAAGGTTATCGAAAATGCAGAAGGCGGAAGAACAACACCTTCCATGGTGGCCTTCATATCAGATGGTGAACGACTGGTAGGGCAACCTGCAAAACGTCAGGCCGTCACAAATTCGGAAAATACATTATTTGCCATCAAGCGACTGATTGGCCGGACTTTTGATGATAAAGCCACCCAAAAAGACATCGARATGGTGCCTTTCAAAATCATCAARGCSGACAATGGYGAYGCYTGGGTYGAAGCMCAKGGCGAARAMTATNMRCCCTMGNCARGTRTCWGSYTTYATYTTGCAGAAAATGAAAGAAACCGCKGAAGMMTWTMTYGGYSAGSMWGTSACMCAGGCYGTCATYACGGTTCCGGCYTACTTYAAYGATGCCCAGCGTCAGGCCACCAAAGATGCYGGYAARATTGCCGGGCTCGAGGTTCTTCGTATTATCAATGAGCCAACCGCAGCGGCACTGGCTTACGGCATGGACAAAGAAGACGGCAAAACAATCGCGGTTTATGACCTTGGCGGCGGCACATTTGATGTCTCCATCCTTGAAATTGGGGACGGCGTATTCGAAGTTAAATCCACAAACGGTGATACGTTCCTTGGCGGTGAAGATTTCGACATGCGCTTGGTGGAATATCTTGCCGCTGAATTCAAAAAAGAAAACGGTATTGACCTGAAAAGCGACAATATGGCCTTGCAACGGCTGAAGGAAGCCGCTGAAAAAGCCAAAATCGAGCTTTCCAGCGCGCAACAGACAGAAATCAATCTGCCGTTCATTACCGCAGATGCCTCCGGCCCAAAACATTTGGCCCTAAAACTTACCCGCGCCAAATTCGAAGAACTGGTTAAAGATTTCGTGCAGCGTACCATTGCCCCTTGTAAAGCGGCCCTGAAAGATGCCGGCCTTACCCCAAGTGACATTGACGAAGTTGTGATGGTCGGCGGCATGACACGCATGCCTAAAATAACCGAGGTGGTCAAAGAATTCTTTGGAMRMGAGCCGMAYMRMRSSRTTAACCCYGACGARGTCGTTGCMRTKGGYGCRGCSATTCAGGCCGGYGTKCTRCAGGGMGAWGTGAAAGACGTKCTKCTGCTYGAYGTRACSCCKCTKTCSSTKGGTATNNMGAMAYWSKSSGKSGYRTTCRCACGGCNNTKATYGAWCGMAAYACRACKATCCCGACYWMRAAGWCYSARACKTTYWCYACRGCYGMMGACARYCAGTCSRSCGTKRMSATTCRSGTCKTTCARGGYGAGCGYGAGATGGCCGCAGATAATAAGATGCTAGGTCAGTTYGACCTGGTCGGTATTCCCGCAGCCGCGSGCGGCGTGCCCCAGGTGGAGGTTACCTTTGACATTGATGCCAATGGCATCGTCAATGTATCCGCCAAGGACAAAGGCACCGGCAAGGAACAGCAGATCCGCATTCAGGCTTCCGGCGGCCTAAGTGATGATGACATTGAAAAAATGGTCAAAGACGCCGAAGCCAACGCCGAAGATGATAAGAAACGCCGCGAATTGGTCGAAATACGCAATCAGGCTGAGGGCGCGGCACATTCCGCAGATAGTCAATTGAAAGAACATGGTGACAAAATTTCTGCGGAAGATAAGACCACCATCGAAGATGCTGTTAAGGCTGTTAGAACAGCATTGGAAGGTGAAGATGTTGACGCCATCAAAACGGCTCTGGATGCCTTGCAGCAGGCCTCAATGAAATTAGGCGAAGCCATCTATAAAGATCAGGCAGATGCCGCTGGCGCAGAAGGGCCAGAAGGTGATGCAGGCACGACAAATAATGCAGATGATGATGTGGTCGATGCCGACTTTGAAGAAGTAGACGAAGACAAAAAATAATTTGTTCCAATGAGTAAACTTGCGATCAAATTATATTATCATCAAAATCGACATGACATATTGCCGTCCTGCCTAACAGCAGGACGGCATGTGCATATAAGGTAGAAAACCGGGATTAATATGGCCAAAATCTGTTTTTATGAAATACTCGAAGTGGAACGTAATGTCTCTGCGGCTAATCTGAAAAAATCATACCGTAAAATGGCCATGCAATATCACCCGGATCGCAACCCCAACGATGAAGCCGCCGAAGAAAAATTTAAAGACATCAGCCAAGCTTACGACATCCTCAAAAATGATCAAAAACGTGCGGCCTACGATCAATATGGTCATGCCGCCTTTGAGAATGGCGGTGGCGGCCCGGGCGGTATGGGCGGTGGATTTGACGGTGCTTTTTCTGATATATTCGAAGATTTATTCGGCATGGGCGGCGGTCGGGGCGGCCGGCGTAGTGGCCCGAGCCGCGGGGCCGACCTGCGATATAATCTGACTATAACCCTTGAAGATGCCTTCACAGGCAAAGAAGAAAAAATTACGATCCCAACATCAGTTTCCTGCGAAGGCTGTGATGGTACCGGCGCAAAGGCGGGATCGAAACCCGAACCCTGCGGCGGCTGTAACGGGATCGGCAAGGTCAGAACCCAGCAAGGATTTTTCACCGTTGAACGCACCTGCCCGAGATGTCAGGGCCAAGGCAAAGTCATTGCCAATCCCTGCGGCGAATGTCACGGCACAGGCAGCATACAAAAGAAGAATACCCTATCCGTTAAAATTCCTGCGGGCGTTGAGGACGGTACAAGAATCCGGCTTCAGGGCAAAGGCGAAAGCGGGGCTTTAAATGGCCCGAGCGGCGATTTATATATTTTTATTACTCTGGAATATCACCCCATTTTTCAGCGGGACGGTGCCGCGATATACTGCAATGTTCCCATCGCGCTTACCACAGCGGCGCTTGGCGGGGAAATTGATGTCCCAACGGTAAACGGCGGCAAAGCCAAAGTAAAAATCAATGCGGGTAATCAGACCGGCAAACAATACCGCCTGAAGAATAAAGGCATGCCCATATTGCATTCTGAACAATTTGGCGACATGGTCATCCAGACGGTTGTTGAGACACCTGTTAATATGACCAAGAAACAAAAAGAACTGCTTCGGGCCTTCGCCAATGAATGCGGCGATAATGTCAGCCCTGAATCTGCCGGTTTTTTTAACAAGGTTAAAGAATTATGGGAAGATCTTACGGACTAGTCTGCAAAGAATTCTACGTAAATTAAGCCTCTATTTTTGCAAGATCTGCTTTAAGCTGACTGAATAAGTCAATCTGGTCATCCATTTTATTTTCATCAATTGTGCCCAATAACTCATCCACCCATCCTTTATGAATTTTGATAGCATGTTTTAATGTTCTGCGGCATTCACTGGTCAGAGCCACACTATAAA
>NVVM01000025.1 GCA_002402225.1 Alphaproteobacteria bacterium | reverse complement strand
ATAATATGCTTGCGGCGCGGGCTTCTGCCGTATGGGCTTCGATGTCAGCAAGCCTAATGTGGATGGCGGAAATTTCTTCAGGGTCCGTTGCCGTCTCAGCGGCCTTTTGCAAAGATTGTAATTCATGGTCGGCTTCCAGAACGGTATCCAGCAGGCTTGTCGCCCCGCCCGGAGCTTCCTGCGCCACTTGGCCAAGCTTTGCTTTATTGCGTATTTTAAGGGTGCCCTCATCGGCATGAAGCTCGCCGGTGATTAATTTCAACAGAGTGGATTTTCCCGCCCCGTTCTTGCCCACGATGCCTACCTTATGGCCCGCCGGGATGCGCGCACTCGTATTCTCAAGCAGGGTTTTCCCGGCAATACGAAATGTGATATCCTGAATTTGAAGCATAAATACACCTTGGGTAAAAAAATATCTTCAGGGTTTAACAGGATTCGCKAAAAATACAACGGATGATTTCTTCTGTTGCAGWTCCGGCCATAAAATATTATAACGCCCCAAATTTAAGATGCTTTTAAAGATATACTCAGATCAAGGAATGAAACATGACWGTCACCCGTACTTTTTCAATTATTAAACCAGATGCCACGCGCCGCAACCTGACCGGTGCGATTGTAAAAATGTTTGAGGATAACGGCCTTCGCGTTGTCGCATCAAAACGTATCCACATGACCCGCGCCGAGGCCGAAGGTTTCTACGGCGTTCATAAAGAACGGCCTTTCTTTGGCGAATTGGTTGAGTTTATGATTTCTGAACCTGTTGTGGTTCAGGTTCTGGAAGGCGAAGACGCCATGAACCGCAACCGCGAAATCATGGGCGCAACCAATCCGGCAGACGCCGCAGAAGGCACCATTCGCAAAGCACACGCTCTTTCCATTGGCGAAAATACTGTTCATGGTTCCGACAGCGATGAAAACGCCGCCATCGAAATCGCCTTCTTCTTTAATAAAGAAGAAATCGTCGGCTAATTCTCTGGCCTAACAAATTCAAAGAAGCCGCTGATCATTCAGGTCAGCGGTTTTTTTATGGGCGTAATAAGCGTGCTGTTATACACTATTTTTAATTGTCATTCCCGTCCCCTTTGTCATTCCACCGCTCCATCTTTCGTCATACCCGCCCATCTTTCGTCATACCCGCGAAGGCGGGTATCCAGACCGGAAAACAAAAGTCATCTTCGATGTCATAATTTTTTAAGAAACTGGATTCCGGATCAAGTCCGGAATGACGAGGATGTGGATGAAATGTAAGAGGCGCAAGGTAGAATATCGGCTTTAAGAAAGTATCTCGGGGCTGATGAGGCCGCCTTTGGGGTAGGCGGCTTTTTCTATGATGGCTTTGTTGCCGCTGATGGARACGCGSCCCATGGCCATGAGTTTGAGRGCCTCGGGATAGATGGTATGTTCAAGTTTWAGGRYTTTTKCCGATAGRTTTTCGGCGGTATCTTCGGGGTCRACGGCYACGGCGGCTTGCAAKATGATTGGCCCRTCGTCCATTTCCGGGCGGACAATATGAACGGTGCAGCCCGTGAAGCGCACCCCGGCCTCAAGCGCGCGTTCCTGCGTATGCAATCCTTTAAAGGCGGGTAGTAAAGACGGGTGGATATTCAATATTCTGTCTTTCCAGCGGTTGACAAAGCGGGCCTCAAGGATGCGCATAAATCCCGCAAGACAAATGAATTTGGCCTTATGGTTTTTCAGCTCTTCATCAATGGCATTTTCAAATATTTCCCGGTCTTCGAAATCACGGTGATTAATCACGGCTGTTGGCAGGCCGGCATTTTTGGCATGTTCGAGGCCGTAAGCCTCTGGATTATTTGAAATAACAACCACGATGCGGGCCGGAAAATCAGGCTCTGCGCAGGCCGTTATCAAGGCCTGTAAATTACTGCCCTGTCCCGAAATCAATATAGCAACGTYAAGCATGATAACTTATCCTATTGAAGAAACTAGAGTGATGAAAGAGCCTGCCACGGGCCGTCGTAACCCCAGCTCCCGGCTTGTCCGTTAACAATGGTTGCCGGTTCATTTTCTGATTTTTTAACAATATGACCAAGACTATAAACTGTTTCGCCCTGTTGTTCGAAGATTTTTTGAACTTCGCCGGCGCCGCTTGTCTTGACAATGATTACCAGCCCAATACCGCAGTTGAATGTTTTGGCCATTTCAAGCGGCGCGAGGTTGCCGGCTTCGCGCAGCCAGTCAAACACCGGCGGCAATATCCATTTGCTGGCATCCACATGGGCAGAGACATTCTCTGGTAAAATCCGCGGAATATTTTCCACAAATCCCCCGCCCGTAATATGGGAAATGGCTTTGATATGCCCGGTTTTCAAGGCGGCCAAGGTGCTTTTGACATAAATTTTTGTGGGTTCCAACAGGGCCGTGCCGAAATCTTTTGTCTCATCAAAGGGGCAGGGGTCGTGATAGCCAATTCCTGAATCTTCGACCAAACGCCGCACGAGGGAGAAGCCGTTTGAATGAACGCCGCTGGAGGCGAGGCCCAAGAGTATGTCGCCTTCTTCGACACCGTCCCCGGTCAGAATATTTTCCCTGTCGACCGCACCGACGCAAAAGCCGGCCAGATCATAGTCGCCGTCTTTATACATGCCGGGCATTTCAGCGGTCTCGCCGCCGATCAGGGCCGTATTGGCTTGGCGGCAGCCTTCGGCGATGCCCTCAATAATGGCGCGGCCTGCTTCGACGGTTAAGTGGCCAGTGGCAAAATAATCCAGAAAGAAAAGCGGCTCTGCGCCCTGAACGATCAAGTCATTAACGCACATGGCCACCAGATCAATGCCGACCGTATCATGCTTGCCGGATTCGATGGCGACTTTAAGTTTGGTGCCCACCCCGTCCGTGCCGGATACTAAAATCGGGTCTTTATAGCCCGCCGCCTTTAAATCAAATAAAGCCCCAAACCCCCCGAGCCCTGACACGCAACCGGATCTTTTGGTCGAAGCTGCTGCGGGCTTGATGGCTTCGACAAGTTTATTTCCGACATCAATATCAACGCCGGCATCTTTGTAACTATAGGATTTTTTATCGTTCACATTATTCCACCTGAAAAAATACAATTTACGCCCTTAGATATAAGACCCCAAACAGAAAATTGCCACATGAAATTACCATCTGATTTTTTTCACACCATAAAATATAAAATACTTGCCATAGTGATGACAAGATGGCCTATTATGATTTTTTAGCATTACTACGAAAGTCATTAAGATAGAATTGGCGAGAATAATTGAATAAGATCACGGCTATTGCAAAACACTATATCGTTTTTCAAATATTTTTGATGAGCTTGGGAAGCGTTTTTTCCTGGGCTGATGATACGACTGAGGCGCAAAGCTTCATACCCAAGATCTATACCATATATAATATTTCAATGGATGAAACGGCGACGACYWSYMSHMDMDHSRGMVHGBVRDHHYDMMRWVMBRMAVRRYNNSWKTTKCSSYSKMRWWRSYMWYCCGYWMMRKMATACGGGAGGAAGATCAAGCCAAATTACCGGAATTAAGCGCAGGGCAGGTAACCGAGCTTGTCAGCGGCATTGAGGTGGCCCATGAGAAGACGTCTCATGTTCGCTATATTGCCGATTTTACCGTTCATTTTAGTCGGGCGAAAATTTACAATTTTTTGTCCGTGTTGCAGATTCCTTTTGCAGAAACATTATCCAATGGGGTTAGCATTCTGGCTCTGCTTGAAAAAGATGGTGCCGTCATATTATGGGAAAAGAATAATGACTGGCGGGATGCTTGGGAGGCCTATGATAAGGTGAATAACCTTGTACCGGTGCGGATCATTGCCCCCTCGCTGGCGCATCGTATGGCCATCACGGCATGGCAAGCCCAAAATGGTGATATTTCTCTGCTCCAGAAATTTGCAGAGCAGAAAAATATACGTCATCTTTATGTCATGGAAGCCCGGGTAACCTATGATTTTAGCCAGAATAAAAATGTGATCGAACTGGTGATTATTGGCAATGATGGCAACAAAACTGTGCATAAAAACATCGTGGTTAATGACGCGGCTGAGGATGAAACTGGCAGGGATGAATTAGAAAAATTATATAATGAGGCCATCAAAAAGGCCACATACTGGTTGGATAATCGGTGGAAAGAAAAGGTGATGATTCATTTTGATTCATCATCACATTTGAATGTTGATATTCATTTCAATCAAAGTGAAGACTGGTTCGAGATCAAAAAAAGGCTGGAGAATATTTCGCTGATTCGTAACATGGTTATCAAAAGAATGACGACGCATAAGGCCGTGGTGGAAATGGAACATTCGGGGGATGTGGAGCAAATCACGCTGGCGCTGGATCAGAAAAACCTGGATCTTGTTCAGGAAGGTCTGGCCTTAACTGATCAGGTTGATAATATGGCAATTCATAATATAGAGCCTTTGGTAAAGAAGTCCTGGATTTTGACGTTAAGGAAATGATTAAATATGCCTTCTGTTCAAATTCCTTTTGATATTCCCGTGCGCGAAGCTTTTGAGGCCGAGGATTATTTGGTGACCTCGTCCAATGAAGCCGCCGTGAAATGGGTGGATTGCTGGCCTGAATGGCCCAATAGCCATTGCACCATACTTTACGGGGCAGCCGGATGCGGAAAAACCCATTTGTCACATGTGTGGCAGCAAAAGTCTGGTGCGAAAAGAATGGCTATGGAGGATATAGATGTCACCAACCTCCATGGGCTGCCAAATTGTTTGATTATAGAGGCTGTAGATCAGATTGTCAGCCGGCCTAATATGCAGGAGCCATTATTTCATCTGTATAACTGGCAAAAGGAAAATGAGGGATCATTGTTGCTGACAGCCACGCAACATCCGAAATATTGGCCAGCAGCTCTGCCAGACTTAAGGTCACGCCTGTTGGCCTCTATGGCGATTGAAATTGGGCCGCCGGATGATGAATTGCTGGCCGCCGTCATTGTAAAACAATTTCTGGATCGGCAGATTAATGTCCCTATGGATGTGATTGCCTATCTCTTGCTGAGGATAGAGAGATCCTTTGAAGCGGCCCGTGATATTGTTCGCAGAATTGATAGCCTGTCGCTTTCCCGAAAACGAAAGATTACCATTCCTCTGGTGCGGGATTTGCTGGACTAGAGCGATATAACCGGCCTGATAAAATTTAAGGCTTGGATATTTCACAAATATGAAATATTTTGGCCTTATAATTATGCGGATGTATTTGAAACTTGAAGGTGGCTATGTCCAAGACTAAAAAAGAAAATATATTTCCGTTCCATGATTTCCCTGTGAATGAGCGATTGATAAACCGGGAATTATCCTGGCTAAGGTTTAACATGCGGGTTATGGAGGAATCGAATAACGCAAATCATCCTCTTTTGGAGCGGCTGCGGTTTTTATCCATATCGGGGAGCAATCTGGATGAATTTTATATGGTGCGGGTCGCGGGTATCAGGGGGCAGATTACCGCAGGTGTCGAAAAGATCAGCAACGAAGGCTTGAGCCCGACCGAACAGCTTGATCAGATTAATGCCGTGGCAGAAGATCTTATCAATGAACAGCAAAACCGCTGGGCAACGCTGGTTGATGGTTTGAGAGCTGAAGGCATCGACCTTATTGATACTAATGATATTACTGATCAGGATATGGATTGGCTTGAGCAGTATTTTCTGGAGAATGTTTTTCCAATATTGACGCCACTTGCCGTTGATCCGGCACACCCCTTTCCGTTCATTCCAAACCTTGGCTTTTCCATCGTGCTTGAGCTGGAGAATAATGATGACGGTAAAATGCTGCTGGCGTTGCTTCCTGTGCCGAGGCAAACAAAAAGATTTGTTCGCCTGCCGGGGGAAAAGGTACGTTTTATTTCTGTTGAAAATTGCATCACGTTGTTTCTTGGGCTTTTGTTTCCTAATTATTCCATTAAGGCAGATGGAATTTTCCGGCTTATCCGCGATAGTGAGATGGAAGTGGATGAAGAGGCCGAAGATCTTGTCAGAGTTTTTGAGAGTGCCCTTAAACGCCGGCGGCGCGGCCATGTTATTCGCCTTGATGTAAATTCCGAAATGCCGCAAAATCTCTTGGCTATGGTCAAAAGAGAATTAAGAATTACCGATAAAGAAATCATCAGTGTGAACGGTGTTTTGGGCATAGCCGAAGTGGATCAATTGATTGTAGATGATTTTCCCCAGCTTAAATTTAAATCGCTGGAGCCCCGTTTTCCCCAGCGCCTAAAAGAAAAACGCGGGGATTGTTTCGCAGCTATTCGGGAAAAGGATTTTATTGTTCATCACCCTTTTGAAAGCTTTGATGCGGTGATTAGCTTCCTGCGTCAGGCCGCGCAGGATCCTGAGGTGGTGGCCATTAAGCAAACATTATATCGTACCAGTGATGATTCCCCCATTGTTCGCGCGTTGATAGATGCTGCGGAGGCCGGAAAATCTGTCACGGCACTGGTGGAATTAAAGGCCAGATTTGATGAAGAGCGCAATATTAAATGGGCACGGGATATGGAGCGGGCAGGGGTTCAGGTTGTTTATGGCTTTCTTGAATTAAAAACCCACGCGAAAATATCAGTCATTGTTCGCCGGGAAAACACGCACCTTAGAACATATGTTCATTTTGGCACAGGGAATTACCACTCCATTACGGCGAAAGTATATACGGATTTGTCCTTTTTTACCGATGATGAGGCCTTGGGACGGGACGCCATTCATATCTTTAATTATTTAACGGGCTATGCCAAACCCAAAGAGCTTGAAAAGGTGGTGATTTCGCCCTACGGCATTCGCAATAAGTTGATTGAGATGATTGACCGTGAAATTGATTTTGCCCGCAATGGCAAACCGGCAAGCATATGGGCCAAATTGAACGCCATTGTGGATCCGATTGTGATAAATAAATTGTATGAGGCATCATGCAGCGGCGTATCTATTGATCTGGTGGTGCGGGGTATTTGTTGTTTGCGTCCCGGCGTGAAGGGAATGTCCGAAAATATTCGGGTAAAAAGCATCGTAGGGCGGTTTTTAGAACATTCTCGAATTATCTGCTTTGGCAATGGTCATGCGATGCCGTCGGATCATGCTTATGTTTATATTTCTTCTTCTGACTGGATGCCGCGAAATTTCGAACGGCGGGTTGAGGCGTTAATCCCTATTGATAATCCGACCGTAAAGTCACAGGTTTTGGGACAAATTATGGTGGCTAACCTGAAGGATAATGTGCAAAGCTGGTATTTGGGTGAAGATCATTCATATCATCGGCCCAACCATCATCGTCTGCGCGAAGAGGCCCCTTTTTCGGCTCATGATTATTTTTTAAAAAATCCAAGCTTGTCTGGCATGGGAAAAGCAATAGAGGGCATGGAATTGCCCTTGCATTTAATAGAGTAGAGATTATTTTTGAATAAATTTGCCGTTATTGACATTGGATCAAACTCTGTGCGTCTTGTGGTTTACGAAAGTCTGAAACGCGCGCCCTATGTGATTTTTAATGAGAAAATTCTCTGCGGCCTCGGGCGCGGACTACAAGAAACTGGTTTGATGCTGGACGATGCTATGGATTCGGCTATTGAAAGTCTGAAACGGTTTCGTTTGATGCTTGATAAAATGTCCGTGAAAAATTTTAGGGTGGTGGCAACCGCTGCGGTACGGGACGCCCAGAATGGTCCCGAATTTGTCAAAAGAATTAAAGAAGATTGTGATTTGGATGTTACTGTTGTTTTCGGTGCGGAGGAGGCGCGCCTGTCGGCTCTTGGGGTGTTATGTGCCCTGCCGCGTGCGCATGGCATTGTCGGTGATCTGGGGGGCGGCAGCCTTGAACTTGCTAAAATTATGGACGGGGATATTTCGGAAAAAGCCAGTTTTTCCATCGGCCCAATGAAATATCAATCTCTGGATGGTCAAACCATATCTTCTCCCAAGGCAGATATTGACAAGGCTTTGCAATCTCTTGACTGGGGCGAGAAAAGTAGCGAAAATTTTTACGCGGTGGGTGGCTCTTGGCGCGCTCTGGCAAAAATCCATATTATGGAGACGGGATATGTCCTGAATAATGTTCACCATTATATCATGAGCCGGGAAGAATGTCTTGAGCTGACAGAGAAATTGTCAAAAATGCATTTTGCAGAGCTTGCGCGTTATAGGGCATATTTATCATCGCGGCGATTGAAAGTTCTGTCTCTATCGGCATATATTCTGAACCGTCTGGTTAAGAAATTAAAATCCAGATGTGTCGTTATTTCCGGTTATGGCCTGCGCGAAGGGCTGTTGTTTGAGGCAATGGACAAGGATATTCGGACATTAGATCCGATGCTTGAGGCCTGCCACGATATTGCGGAAAAAAATGGCCGGTTTTCTGAGCATGGCAAACGCATCCAAAATTGGATTGACCCCTTGTTTCCGGACGAAGAGTTTGAGTCAAGCCGCCTAAGATATGCGGCCTCAATTTTAAGCGATGTGGGTTGGCGCGGGCATCCTGAATATAGGTCGCAAAAAGTATTATATGAGATCTTGCATGGCCGTTTGTTGGGCCTCACCCACCGGGGCGCCGCCTTTATCGGGCTCGCCCTTTATATTTGTTACGGCGGTGTTTCTGGCGAAAGCGGAACGGTTAAGGTCGAAACCTTATTGAGGCCCGATGATATWCAATATGCGAACAAGGTTGGCCTTGCCTTGCGATTKGTACAAAGGATWTCCGGGGGAACTGAAAAGGGGCTCAAATCAGGTTCCCTGGTGGTTGAGGACGGTATTCTGTATCTTGATATTCGTAAAAAAGATGAAGCGATTATCAACGAAGTGGTCTTGAAGCGGTTTAGCAAAGTTGCTCAAGAATTTGATTTAACAGAAAAAGTCAGAATTATTGATCAAAATCATTGAATAGGCTTAATTCTCTCTTTTTCGTCAGCTTCTGAAGAATTATCTGATGGTTCATTCAAGGGAATCAGGGTGACGGCACCATCTTTCATGGCAAAGGCCAATTCCCCATGTTTTACGGCAAGAGCATGCTTGCCAAACAGATCATATCGCCAGCCGGATAATGCGGGTATGTCCGCCGCGTCATTTTCGGCCAGTTTTTCAAGATCATCGACAGTGGCGATGAGTTTTGGGGCGACATTTTCATACTGACAGATCATTTTCAACAGAACTTTCAATAATTCCATCACGGGGTCTGTATTTTGCGCGGGGGGCCTTCTGTGCTTTAAAACCGGCAGACTTTCAGCCGGCAGCGCCATAATATCTTTGACAATGGCGAGAACCTGCGCCCCATATTTGCTTTGGCTGAACTGCGGGGAAAGGCCGCGTATGCTGCCCAAGGCATTGGTATGTTCGGGCCGTACAGCAGAAATCTCGAGGAGGACTTCATCCCTCATCACGCGGTTTCTCGGGATATTACGGCTTTGGGCCTGTGTTTCACGCCACTCGGCCAGTTTGCGTGYGATGCCGTTGAACAKGSSRYYGSYGCWTYKGMYWWYYARTCTTTTCCAAGCATTCTCAGGTATAATGATAAAGGTGTCCGGATTTGTCAGATCAGCCATTTCTGAGTCGAGCCAGTGGCTGCGGTTGCTTTTCTCGAGCTGCTCTGTCAGGTTTTTGTATATTACGCGAAGATGGGTAACATCCCCCAAAGCATAATCAATCTGTCTTTGGGTAAGGGGGCGGCGGGACCAATCGGTGATGCGTGTGCTTTTATCAAGGGTCGCGCCTGCCATGCTTGCCACCAGTTTTTCATAACCAATGCTGTCGCCGTAACCACAAACCATGGCCGCCACTTGAGAATCAAAYAATGGTTTTGGGACAACGCCTTTTTCATTGACGAAAATTTCGATATCCTGACGGCAAGCATGAAAAACCTTAAGGATATTCTCATTTTGCATCAGGTCATAGAATGGATCCAGATCAATGCCGGGCGCCAAAGTATCAATGGCATGATATTCTTCTTCGTTGGCGACCTGTATCAGACATAATTTGGAATAATAGGTGCTGGTTCTTAAAAATTCTGTATCAATGGTGATATATTCTGATTTCTCCAGTCGTGCGCATAAGGCAACTAACTGGTCATTGGTGGTAATTACGCTCATAAAATCTCTTACCTAGAAGTTTGTTATTGGCCTAGAAGTTTGTTATTGGCTCAATTTTGAAGAAGCCACACAAAGAATAACTTGACAAGTGGGCAATAAAGCACAAAAACACCATGAATTACATATTAAAATCAGATGATTTACATTTAGAAGATTTACCATGCACGAATATAGAACACATACCTGCGAAGCGCTGCGCGAAGAGAATGTCGGGGAAATAGTTTTACTCTCCGGCTGGGTTCACCGGAAACGGGATCACGGCGGCCTTTTGTTCATTGACCTCAGGGATCATTATGGGCTGACGCAATGCGTGATTGATACGGATAATGCCGGTTTTAAAATCGCCGAGGCTTTAAAAGCAGAATCTGTCATCCGCCTGAAAGGTAAAGTGGTGTCCCGTAGTGCAGACACCATAAATAAAAATCTTCCGACCGGTCATATTGAGCTATTCATTGAGGAACTGGATGTTCTGTCAACAGCGGACGAGCTGCCTTTGCCGGTATTTGGTGAACAGGACTATCCTGAGGATGTTCGGCTGACCTATCGTTATCTGGATTTGAGAAGAGACAGGCTTCACAAAAATATTGTGTTGAGGTCCGACATTATTTCCAGCATGAGACGCCGCATGGTGGATCTTGGCTTTCGGGAATATCAGACTCCAATCCTGACCGCAAGTTCACCGGAAGGTGCGCGTGATTTTCTGGTGCCGAGCCGGCTTCACCCGGGAAAATTTTATGCGCTGCCTCAGGCCCCGCAACAGTTTAAACAATTGTTGATGATTGCGGGTTTTGATCGTTATTTTCAGATTGCCCCGTGTTTTCGGGACGAAGACGCCCGCGCGGATCGCTCGCCGGGGGAGTTTTATCAGCTTGATGTGGAAATGTCTTTTGTCACGCAAGAAGATATTTTTGCCGCAATTGAGCCATTGATGATTGGTTTGTTTGAAGAATTTAACAGCAAAAAAGTGACCCAGACACCATTCCCGCGCATTCCTTTTAAGGAAAGCATGTTGAAATATGGCAACGACAAGCCCGACCTGAGAAACCCCATCGAAATTCGTGATGTGACAGAGGTTTTCCGGGGTTCTGGCTTTGGTATTTTTGCCGGCGCTATTGAAAAAGGCTCCGTCGTGCGCGCTATTCCTGCACCAAAGGCAGGGGGCGCGCAAGCGCGTAGTTTCTTTGATAAAATGAATGACTGGGCGCGCTCGGAAGGTTTCGCCGGCCTGGGCTATATACGTTTCAAGGACGGGGAGGCCTTGGGGCCGATTGCCAAGAATCTTGATGATGATCGTTTGGCGAGCCTTAAAAAAGTCGCTGATTTAAGCGAAAATGATGGCGTATTCTTTGCTTGCGGGAAAGCAGAAGAGGCAGCCAAGCTTGCCGGATTGGCCCGAACAAAAGTTGGCGTTGATTTGGACTTAATCCGTGATGATGAGTTTAAATTCTGCTGGATTGTTGATTTTCCCATGTATGAATATGACGAAGTCGAAAAGAAACTTGATTTCAGCCATAATCCATTTTCCATGCCGCAAGGGGGAATGGAGGCCTTGGAAACCATGAAACCGGAAGATATTCTGGGCTATCAATATGATATTGTCTGCAATGGTATTGAATTGTCATCGGGGGCTATTCGAAATCACAAGCCGGAAATCATGTATAAGGCTTTTGAATTGGCAGGATACGGCCCGGAAGTGGTTGAAGAACGTTTTTCAGGYATGMYYAATGCYTTGAAATWYGGYGCGCCGCCYCAYGGRGGGAKYGCRCCYGGTGTKGACCGYATTGTGATGTTGYTGGCWRATGAGCCMAAYWTKCGTGAGGTYRTKRYTTTYCCKATGAATCAAAAGGCAGAAGACCTTATGATGAAAGCGCCCAGCGAAGTTTCCAATAAACAATTGAGGGAATTGCATCTGCGGACGATTGTCCCGGATACGACTAAAAAACCATAATAATAAGATTTTATTCTGGTAATAATTTGGGCAATAATTAAAGGCATGAAGCGAAATCTCGTGCCTTTATTCATTTAAAAATAAACTTTTTAAGAAGAATATTCAGGTAAGAAATTTTAAGGCGCTAGGCGCGTACATCAACATTCTTTCCGACATCGGGGGCCGTGCTGGATTCGACTTCCTTGCGCTCAATCGTTGAGTCTTCTGCTGAATTTGACAGTATTTCTCTCACAGTAGCTATATTCTCCTGACTACTGCTTCGATCAACCTGTACTTGATTAGATGTACTACTAGCGGATGCGATATCAACCATATTCTGATCCTTTTCTGTTTTCTACATACTGCAAGCTATAACATAGTTTTTAATAAATCTTTAACTTTTGGTGAAAACTTTATCTAATGATATGTTGGTTATGATTTATGCTTCGATGTATGGTATATCATAAATTCAATGCGGCGATAATAACGGGGCTATTATGATCCAGAAATTTTTAAAAATTGTCATCTTGCTTATAGGGTGCGGTATACTGGCCGCCTGTGCTGGGGAACGGCGGGTTGATGGTGAAATGGCTTTTGATTCCGGTTCGCTGATGAATATGGCGGAGAGCTTCCTGAAAGCCGGGGATTATGGTAATGCCATGCGTTTATACCAACGGGCGGCCAATGAAAACCCCAAGCATATTTCTTCTCGTTTGGGATTGGCTAAGACATATCAGGCTATTGGCGCAACGGATGCGGCGATAAATTTTTATGAACAGGTTTTGAAACTTGACCCGGGCAATATGGATGCGCAAATGGGCAGTGGTCAAATGCTCATCACTAAAAATAGGCCTGAAGAGGCGATCCCCTATTTAACGGCCTTATCAAAACAGGATCCAAAGAATTACCGTATTTTTAATATGCTGGGCCTTGCGCATGATCTTAAAGGAGAACAGGAAGAGGCCCAGATGAATTATGGCAGGGGGCTGGAACTTGCGAAAAATAATATCTCATTACTGAATAATCTGGCCTTGTCATTCGCCTTTGAAGAACAATATGCCCCGGCCATAAGGTTGCTGAGCAAAGCCATAAACCTTGATTATTCCGTCACAAAAGCGCAGCAGAATCTGGTTCTTGTTTATGTGTTATCCGGAGAGGAAGCCGCCGGGCGTAAGATTGGCAGCTCTCTTATGACCGAAGAGGAAATGAATAATAATATCAGGCATTACAAATGGGTGAAGCGTTTGAAGGCCGGTCAGCGGGCGCAGGCKATMTTTCTGGGYATTAAAGATTTYYCKAATGANRGWCCNTATGGGCCAARTTRACCSAAAACCGATCACGGCCCCGTCCATGATAAAAGACCCCAAAAAACGTCAACTCATGGAATTGCTGGAACAGGAAAATTCGCAAAATCATACGATGCCAGCGAATAGGCAAAGTTCGGTAGACATACCACAGGATATTAAGCCGGAAAAAGACTATAATGCCCCCAAGAAGATATATAGATTGCAGCTTGCATCATATCCAAATCTAAAAATTGCCAATCGGGGCTGGGCCAAAATTAAAAAACGCAGCAAGGGCATTCTTGAAGCTTATGAGCCATTGGTAAAACTGGTAACGTTAGCCAATGGAAAGACTCTTTTCCGGCTTTTTGTGGGCGGAATTGAAGAGAGAGCCATTGCAAAGTCGGTCTGTAATGAGCTTACGGACAAGGCAATAGATTGTCTGGTTCTTAAGACGAGCAGAAATTAAATGGCTTAAGAATAACCTGCCGAAAAAATTTCTCTTTCATAACTTGGTTAACTGAAATATGTATGCTCTTTATATGCAGTTTTCGTAGGAACAAACATGACCGCCCATAAAGTCTTTAGTGATAAAAGAAAAAATATTGAATATTCAGTGACGCAATGTTCCAATATGCCTGATCTGCGCGGTGAGATTGATCAATTAGACCGTATGATCGTTGAACTGTTAAGTATTCGGCAGGGGTTTATGGAGCAGGCCGCCCATATCAAGCAGGATAGAAATCTTGTTCGGGATGAGGCGCGTATCGAAGATGTGGTGGCCAAGGCAATAGCGCATGCGAACAAGGTCGGAGTCCATCCTGATCTGGTTGAAAAATTATACCGCGATATGATTGAATGGTGCATTAATTATGAAATGGGCGTGTTTGATTCTTTAAAACAATAGGTCTGATCATGCCTCTGGGCGGTAAATTCATAAATTAGGGGAATTCCAGACGAAGTCTTATGACGGCCCTTAACCGTTCTGTGGGACATAAATTGCCCATCAATTTCTGAAAAAATATCCCGCACGCCCATGAATAAAATATATGCCATAAATGGCATGAAGACGAGTCCCGTTAAATGTAACATTATATCCATAAATAGCCTCCTTGTTCTTATTTTGTTCTACACCTAAAGCGGGCGATGGTCAAGAACAAAAGAGAACAAAATAAGAATATTTTGGCGTAGGCTGTTATTTCCCTTTAAATAGTGCGGGTCTTTTTTGCAGAAATGCGGTGATGCCTTCCATAAAATCTTCTGATTGGGCGGCCTTTTGCTGGGCGATTGCTTCGGCCTCAAGTTGCTCGGGCAGGGTATTTTGTTCAGAGGCATCCAGCAAATGGCGGATTTCAATAACGGCCTGCGTCGGCATTGATGCCAGTTTTCTGGCAAGATGCAGGGCGTCACTATATAAGCTCTCTTTGTCAACGACCTTTGAGATGATACCGTAATCAAGTGCCATTTCCGCAGAAAGAGATTCGCCGAGCATCATAAGCTGGGCCGCCCTTGCCCGCCCGACAAGGCGAGGCAGAAAATATGTGCTGCCCGCATCAGGCACAAGAGCAATATTGACAAAAGCCTGCACAAAATAAGCCTGTTTCTCTGCAATGGTTATGTCACATGCGCATACCAGACTCATACCCGCGCCGGCTACTGCGCCGTTTACGGCAGCTATTGTTGGAATGGGCAGTTCTTTTAGCCGTGTGATAAGGGGATTATAATTGCGCCGCAGTATATCCCCAAGATTGGGCGGCATGTCGCCCGTTTGCTCCTTTAAGTCTGCCCCTGAACAAAATCCTTTTCCTTCCGCTTGGATAAATAACGCGCGTGCGGGATTTTCTGGGCGATRAAGTTCAGATAATATGCTTTGGAAGTCTTCAAAAAACTGACTGTTCATGGCGTTCATGGCTTCTGGACGCGATAACGTCAGAATGGCAACAGTATCATCATAGTCAAGTTGCATTGTTTGATATGATATGGCCGGAGTTGAAAACGTCATAGGCTTTTCCTGATTTCTGGGTCCAAATTTTTGGGAAAAGCCTATTTTAAGTTAAAACAATCGCTTGTAAAGTGTAATAGCTATGGCAGGTGCCTTTAGTTTTTCACAATCAGGCAATTTTAACCACATTGGTATGGGATTCATCTTCTGTGGTGACAATATTTCTGCCATTGGATTTTGATTTGTAAAGAGCCGCATCGGCACGCTCAATAAAGTCATCGCGATGTTCGTTAATGCGATATTTTGCCACCCCGAAAGAACAGGTTATCTTGCCAATACTTTCACCGGTACTTTTACGTTTCATACTGCGCTTGGAAATTGAAATACGGATATTATTTGCAATTCCCTGCGCTTTTTCCATGGAGGTATTTGGTAGAATTATGACAAATTCTTCCCCGCCGTAACGGGCTGTTGTGCCCTGATCCCCAATGCGTGTTTTCATGGAATGGGCCACAGCCTTTAGAACCTGATCCCCCACATGATGGCCCCATGTATCGTTAAACTTTTTAAAATGATCAATGTCACCTATAATCAGGCACATTTCATTATCTGCCGAGATAGTTTGTGCAATGGCTTCTTTTAAATCTTCTTCGAATGATTTGCGGTTTCCGATGTTGGTTAACATATCGGTCAGGCTTTCCTGYCTGACMGCYTCWRGGGCYACTTGAAGTTTTTGGACGGTTTTGGCTGATTCTTGCAACTTCAGTTGGGCAGAATTATTGCCAYTTGTCATTTCGKCCGTATTTTTKACAAGWGCAGAGATTATACTTTTAAGCYCAGCGCCGCCCGGMATATTATCCATGCCGCGCAGCCCATCACTTAATGTCGCACTAAATTTTGCGGTACCCTTGTTCATTTCACCTACGGCCTTGGCAATTTTGGTGAGCTCGACCTGCATCCCAATACCGGTATTTGTGACGGCGGACTGTTCCTGATCGTTTGAAAAGAAACGTTCGTAAATATTGTTGCTGATTTTAGAGGTGAATGATTTCTTTTTCTTGATCATGTCATCGATAGTTTTATTTAGAGTCAAATTCTCTTCGCTGGCATATTGATACCAGACTTGATAATTTGACGGCGATGGTATGACATTATGTATAGACATAAGATCCAGCGCCTTATCCGAGGTTTCTCTTATATATTCCACATCCAATTTGTCTTTTAAGTATGACATTTCCTATTCCGCCTTAAGTTATTTTTTATTTTTTAAAAAAGAAGAATTTATATATTCTTCTGCTCATAACTTTAAGATAGCAGAATTATACTAATGAATAGCTAAAGAGGGTGGTTAATATTCGGTTAAAGAGACGATTTTACGGCGTCAATCTTTTTTGTCGTTCAGGGGCTCATAGCTCAGTAGAAAAGCTGGCATATGGTCACCCATTCCAATGACAGGTTCGGATTTTTGATGTCGATTAGGTTTGTTTTTGTTTTTTGATTGCTCTTTTGTCTGCGGCGCTTTTTCCGTGTTTTCTTTTTGTGTGGCGCTGGGGGCGACATCAGCAGAATTGTTTGACGGCTTCTTCTCAGGGGTATTTTTCTTTGGGGTATTTTTCTTATGAGCCGGTGCCGGACGCTCAGTTGCCTGAACCGGTGCTTGCCCCGGCAGTTCATGAAGCTGAATTTCTTTGCCTAGAAATTTATGGAGAAAGCTCAAATTTTTCTTTTCCGCAGGGCTGGTCAAAGTGAAAGAGCTGCCCTTGCGGCCTGCGCGGCCTGTCCGTCCGATACGATGAACATAATCTTCAGGGTTATTGGGGATTTCAAAGTTGAAAACATGACTCACATCGGGAATATCCAGCCCGCGCGCCGCCACATCACTGGCGACCAAAAGCTGAATTTCGTCATTTTTAAATTTTGCCAATGTTTCTGTGCGGATGGATTGAACCATGTCGCCGTGTAATTCTCCGACACTATAGCCATGTACAGCCAAAGACTTGGCAAGAATTTTAACAACAGATTTCCGGTTGCAGAAAATGATGGCATTTTTGATTTTTTCTGATTTCAAAAGCTGCCGTAACGCGTCCCGTTTTTCCTTCTCGCCGCCTTTGACCATACAGAGGCGCTGCGTTATGGTCTGGGCGGTTGATGCCGGGGCGGCAACCTCGATTTCTTTGGGATCTTTCAGGAATTTATCGGTGAGCCGTTTGATTTCCTTGGGCATGGTCGCCGAAAAGAACAGCGATTGAATTTTTTGCGGCATGGCCTGACAAATTTTCTCAACATCAGGAATAAAACCCATGTCAAGCATACGGTCGGCTTCGTCCACCACAAGGATTTCAACGCCGTTCAGCATAACCTTGCCGCGCTGCATATGATCCATCAGACGGCCAGGGGTTGCAATCAGCACATCAACGCCGCGATCAAGTTTCTGCTCCTGATCCTTAAAGGCAACACCGCCGATGAGCAGCGCCATAGTCAGTTTTGATTTCGCGCCGTATTTTTCGAAACTTTCTGATACCTGTGTCGCAAGCTCGCGGGTCGGTTCCAGAATCAGAGACCTTGGCATTCTTGCTCTTGCACGGCCCTGTGACAGGATATCGATCATCGGCAGGGTAAAGGACGCTGTTTTTCCGGTTCCGGTCTGGGCGATGCCTAGAATATCACGCCCTTGCAGGGTGGCGGGAATGGCCTTTGCCTGAATGGGCGTGGGCGTGGTATAGCCTGATTCCTCAACTATAGTTAGCAGATCTTCGCTTAATCCTAAATAATCAAAACCCATAAGGTATCGTACCGCTTCCTGAATAAAAATATAACGTGCGCTGCACAATAAGCAAAATGATAAAGATGTCAATCTTTGACAGGCTTTGCTATAGTTTCTAACGTAAAAAAACAGCAAAAAAGGTGTCTTATGARTGGAAATCTGGTTTTAGTGCCGGGATTATTATGTAGTCATGATTTATGGCTTGATCAAATCGGTGAATTTGAAGAAGATTATGACCTGATGATTTTCGATCATACCCAATATGATAATTTGCTGGATATGGTGCGTCATTTTCTGGCCGATGCGCCGGAGAAATTTAATTTAGCTGGCCTGTCCATG
This sequence comes from Alphaproteobacteria bacterium, assembly GCA_002402225.1. Lineage (GTDB taxonomy): Bacteria > Pseudomonadota > Alphaproteobacteria > Sphingomonadales > Emcibacteraceae > Paremcibacter. The sequence goes on along the minus strand of NVVM01000025.1, from coordinate 16,198 downwards.
GGCGGCTATATTGCTTTTGAAATCATGAGGCAAGCACCGCAAAGGGTGGCGAAACTTATCCTGCTGGATACAAATGCGCGGGCAGACCGCCAGCCACAGATTGATATGCGCGACGCCCTGATCAAACGGGCCGCAGCAGAAGATATTCGCAGCATAGCACAGGAATTAATACCATATCTTATTCATCCAGATCGATTAAATGACACGGAATTATGCGAGCGGATATTGGATATGGCATCGGAGGTAGGGGCCGAGGGGTTTCAAAGGCAGCAACGGGCCTTGATTGCGCGGCCAGATTCGCGGGAAGCATTGCCCGGCATTGCCTGCCCAACGCTGATCATCTGCGGTGAGGACGACAGGCTCACCCCGCCTAAAGTGCATCAGGAGATGGCCGACCTTATCCCCGGCGCCCAATATCACCTTATCCCGAATTGCGGCCATCTTAGCACCATGGWATGCCCGGAAGAGGTCAATGGATTGATGCGCGCGTTTTTAGGTTGATTTAGGTTTTAATGCGCCAGGTCATGTCAAAACCCATGCCAAGTGGCAGGGGAATAATCGTTTCGTCACCGACCTTTAACGGCTGGACATCCTCAGGCTTTTTTTCGAGAGTAAAAGTCTCTTTCGGCTCCGGCAGGCCATAAAATTCCTGTCCGATGGTGCAGAGAAATTTTTTAAAGATTGCTTGTCCGGCTTGATTGCTCAGATCCGTGCCGGCCATTTCAAAAGCCTGTGCGTATAACTGCGGCGCGATACGGCCGGTATAACAACCCGCCGCGCAGCCGCATTCGGTCATTTTCCGGACATGGGGCGCGCTGTCYGTTCCGGCAAAAAACTTGCTATTGTCGGGGGCCGTGGCGGCTTTTCTCAAGGCCGCGCGATCTTCGCTATATTTCACCAAAGGCAGGCAATAGAGATGATATTTAAGACCCTTGAGCAGATGGCCGATCGTATAGATTAAATGTTGCGGCGTGATATTGCCTTTGACATGGGACGGCGCATCTTGAATGAAATCCACGGCAACCTTTGTGGTCAAATGCTCGCCGACAATACGCAAGCCGGGGAAATTATCGACAAGGCGCGGCATCCTCTCCTGATAAAAAATCATTTCGGCATTCTCGCCGCGATCAAAATAACGCTCAGGGTCAAGGCCATGTTCCTCGCCGTGGACGCAGAGGGTCACGCCGGTATCCTTCATGGCTTGAAAGACACCATTTTCCATATATGTATCAAGCGGCGCGCCGGATTCTGCGCCGGTTGTGCCATAGGGCGGGTAATATTTGCAGGCCTTGAGAATGCCCGCCGCCGCCCCTTTTTCAATCATGCCGGCTGTGGTGTCTTTTGTGAGATAAAGCGGCACGATGACCTCTTTGAAACAGCCATCAGAAGCGGCAATAATTTCAGCGTGATATTGTTCAATACTTTTATAATTTACAGATTCATCGGATTCGAACAGCTTGCCAACGGGGGGGGCGGTATTGGGCATCGCCAAAGCCCCGGCGCAATGCATATGGACATGATCCTTTACCGTGGCCTGCAATGTTTCATCCTGGCGGAAATGAGTATGCAGGTCATACCAATAGGGCAGGGTGAATTCTGTAGCCATCAAACGCTCTTTCTGTCAGAAAATATATATTGTCATCAAATCTCATCAGATGATTTTTAGGGGAAAACGCGCTGATCATCAACCTGAAAAACCTGCCTGTAGCGATAAATTCATTTAGTGCAAATAAATTTTTGAATGAAATTTTGCTTGCTTGCGCCCGGAAAGTAATTATAAGAAGCATAATAAAAAACGTTTTATGTTATGGAGCCCTATGGGTAAAATTGCTGCTATATGTGCCGTATTTTCATTATTATTCATTCAGTTAGCGCATGCTTCTGTGGTGGAAGATGATCATACGCACCTGAGTTTTCAAACCATAGAGGTCAACGATACCCATCATAAAAACCATATTTCCGAATCACATCATAAATTGTCATATGACCAGCATAAATCGTCTCATGACTATCATAATCTGGTACATGATAACAATAATATCGTATTTTTTGACGGTTGCCTAACGCCCATTGTCATGTCGTATGAGGTYGATCGGTCGTTGCCTATCTTTGACCTTCGGCTTGGGCTTTCCCTGTCGCCGCCTGTGCCGCCCCCTTTGTCATAAATCTCCCGATAAATATTTTTGAATGATCCGGCGTACTGCTGGATCAACACATATTCTATTTCTTCATCGTGAGACTGAAAATGAAAATTTTGATAGCGGCCTGCGCTGCCGCATTTGTATATGGCTTGATACCTCAAGCCTGGGCGCAAAATGATACTCCTGATAAGCCGTCATCTATGGTGACTCTTGAGGCGGCCTTGATCCGCGCTCTTGAGGTGGCTCCTGTTATAAAAGCCCGCGAAGAGGCCATGAATGCCAGTGACGGCACTCTGGAGCAGGCTGGGATACGGCCAACGCCGTCCTTTTCTCTCGAAGCGGAGAATATTTTAGGGACTGGGGTATTCAATGGCTTTAATCAAACAGAAACCACCTTCAGTCTGGATCAAAAAATAGAGCGCGGCGGGAAACGCGGCGCACGAATCGGACTGGCTGAATCCGAACGTCATATGACGCGATTATCTGCCTTGATCACACGCCAAAATGTTATTTTTGAGGTCCGCAAAGCCTATATCGATGCGATGACATCGGCCGCTGTATTGAAAAATGCCCAAAGGCGCGCGGAAACCACACAAAAATTAGTTGAGGTTGTTAATCTTCGCGTGCGTTCGGCGCGGGATTCCTCTGCTGCGGGGGAGCGGCTTACCGCCCGTATCATGGCAGAGAATGCTGATGTTGATCAGGCAGGATACGCCCTGAATAATGCGAAACGGCGTTTGTCGGCTTTATGGGGCGATGGGTCACATGATTTCACGATTGATAAAGAGTCTTTTTATGATGTATTCTATCAAGCCAAGCCCGCGCAACTAAGTCATAAGGATACGGCACCAGATCTGCGCTTGGCAGAGGCCAGAGAGGATATTGCGTCTGCGGCCCTTATTCTGGAACAGGCCAATTCAAAATTGGATCCGACGTTAAGGTTAGGGCTGCGCCAGTTCCAGCGATCGGGTGACGTTGCGGCGGTCATGTCTTTCTCAATGCCTTTTTCTTTTTCCAATAGCAATCGCGGAAATATCGCCCGCGCGGCCGCAGAGCGCCGACGCAGCATGTGGCTTTCCCGTGATGCTAAAATGCAATTTGACCGGGATTATAACAGTAATTTGGAGACACTTCGCGCGGCCCGTGCAGAGATTGACACTTTTCGCAATGGGATCATTCCTCAGGCAAAATCTGCGCTTGATAAGACCCGTATCGGTTATGGCAGGGGGGCTTTTATATATCTTGACGTCATGGAGGCACAAAGGGCATTGCAGGAWTATCAAACTCGTGAAACCCTGGCCCTGCGGCGGTTCCATCTGGCCGCCGCCGCCCTTGATCGTCTGGGCGCCGCCTATGAATCCCCCCTATCAGTTGAAGGAAACATACAATGAATATTTTGAGAAAATTACATTTGAGCCCCCTGAAACTGTTGGGCGTGCTGATGGTATCGATCACGCTTGTGGCATGCGACACTAACCCGGAGCAGGAAACCACAGGAAAACATGCAGATACGGGGGAATATGAGCGGGGCCCAAATGGCGGTCGATTACTTAAAGATGGTGCACTTGCCGTTGAAACAACAATTTTTGAAGCTGGAACGCCGCCGCAATTCCGCGTCTTTCCTTATGTGGATGGACAGCCCGTCAACCCTGAAAATATTGACGTAACCATCGAGCTTGGACGGCTTGGTGGCCCCATTGATCATTTTGCCTTTCATCCTGAAAATACCTATCTTACCAGTGATGGAATCGTGGTTGAGCCTCATTCATTTGATGTGCGGGTGACGGCAATATACGGCGGCAGAAAAATTGACTGGGCCTATGAATCCCATGAAGGCCGGACGACGATCGACCGTAAAACCGCCCAAACCATCGGTATTGAAGTCGAGTCTGCTGGCCCGGCGATCATAGAGGAAATGATTGATGTTCTGGGCCGTGTTGATTTGGCGCCGGGGGCCGAGGTAAAATTACGCGCCCGTTACCCGGGACAGGTTATTGCCGTTTATAAAACGGTTGGTGATAATGTTCGGGCCGGGGAGCGGTTGGCCCGTATTGAGAGTAATGAGAGCCTTCAGGCCTATGATGTGATCTCACCCATTAACGGGGTTGTTCTTGAACGTATGACCAATGTGGGGGATGTTTCGGGGCTGAATGCCTTGTTCATTGTCGGTGACCTGACGCAATTACGGGTGGATTTTCATGTCTTTCCGAAAGATCTGCACCGCGTAAAACCGGGCCAACAGGTGAATATTACCTCAATTGATGACCGGTTAACCGCAGCGACAAAAATCAATATTTTTCTGCCCACGAAAGAACTGGAGACACAAACCGTGATCGCGCGGGCATCTTTGCCCAATCCGGATAAAATCTGGATGCCCGGCATGACCGTGCGCGGGGACATTATTATTAAAAAAGAAGAAGTCCCGCTGGCCGTCCGTACCGAGGCCTTGCAACGCTTCAGGGATTTCACAGTTGTCTTCGCCAGAGTTGGTGAGACTTATGAGGTCCGAATGCTGGAACTTGGCCGCGTTACCCCCCATTGGGCAGAGGTGCTGGGTGGCATAAGGGCCGGTCAGAATTATGTCACGAAAAACAGCTTCCTCATAAAAGCCGACATCGAAAAGTCCGGCGCATCTCACGATCATTAGGAATAAAACATGCTTGAGAAAATAATCCGTTTTTCGATCAGACAACGCTGGTTGGTGCTGGTCATTGTTCTGGGAATATCTGCGTTGGGAATATATAACTTTGGCCGGCTCAATATTGATGCGGTGCCGGACATTACCAATGTTCAGGTGCAGATTAATACCGAAGCCCCCGGCTATTCACCTCTGGAGGCTGAGCAGAGAATCACCTTTCCCATTGAGACGGCCATATCCGGCCTGCCGAACCTTGATTATACCCGGTCAATTTCGCGTTATGGTCTTAGTCAGGTCACCGTTGTTTTCAAGGACGGCTCGGACGTATTTCTTGCGCGCCAGCTTGTGGCCGAAAGACTGCAGTCTGTTCGCGGCCAGTTGCCGATGGGCATAGAGCCGGAAATGGGCCCCATTGCCACGGGGCTTGGGGAAATATTCATGTATACCGTTGATGTCCTGCCCGGCGGACTTAAGGAAGATGGCAGCCCATGGACGCCAACAGATTTGCGTGAGCTGCAAGACTGGGTCGTCAAGCCCCAGCTTATCAGGGTTCCGGGCGTGACAGATGTCAATACCATCGGCGGCTATGAGAAACAGTTTCATGTGACCCCCTGGCCGCATCGGCTGGAATCCTATGGATTGGGTCTGGCTGATATCATTAATGCGCTGGAGCGGAATAACGCTAATATGGGCGCGGGTTATATCGAACGATCCGGAGAGCAGTATCTCGTACGGGTGCCGGGGCAAGCGAAAACACTGGACGATTTGCGCCAGATCATTATCACCCAGAGACACGGCGTATCCGTGCGAATAGGCGATGTGGCAGAGGTTCTCATGGGAAAAGAACTTCGGACGGGAGCGGCGACAGAGAATGGTCATGAGGTGGTTCTTGGCACCGTTTTCATGCTGATTGGTGAAAATAGCCGAACCGTCTCAAAAGCTGTTGCGGCCAGATTAGAGATCATTAACCGCAGCTTGCCGGAAGGGATCATTGCAGCGGCGGTATATGACCGGACAACGCTTGTGGAGAAAACAATCAAGACAGTTGAGAAGAATCTGGTTGAAGGGGCGCTGTTGGTTATCGTGGTGCTTTTCCTGCTATTGGGTAATTTTCGCGCCGCCCTTATTACGGCATCAGTCATTCCCATTGCCATGCTGATGACCATTACCGGTATGGTTCAGAACCGGGTTTCCGGAAATCTGATGAGCCTTGGGGCTTTGGACTTTGGCCTTATTGTTGACGGGGCCGTGATCATTATTGAAAATTGTCTGCGCCGTTTTGGTGAGGAACAAAAGCGTCTGGGCCGATTATTATCAAGAGATGAAAGATTTGATCTGGCCTCATCCGCCACGGCAGAGGTTATCAAACCGAGCCTGTTCGGGGTTATGATCATCACGATCGTTTATATCCCGATCTTTGCCCTGACGGGGGTCGAGGGGAAAATGTTCCATCCCATGGCCTTTACCGTGGTTGTCGCGTTATTATCCGCGCTTGTTTTATCGCTGGTATTTGTGCCTGCGGCGACAGCCATATTTCTGGGCGGAAAAGTGCGTGAAAAAGACTCAATTCTGATTTCCGGCGCAAAGTCATTATATAAGCCATTGTTGGTTATCGTACTGAAATGGCGTATCGCCTTTGTTGCGGCGGCCACAGCTCTGGTGATCGTGACGGTAATATCCTTGCCGCGCCTTGGCGCCGAATTTGCGCCGCAACTGGATGAAGGCGATATTGCCATGCATGCTTTGCGTATTCCCGGAACCAGCCTGTCACAGGCCATTGACATGCAGACTGTGTTGGAGGCCCGCCTGCGTGAATTTCCCGAGGTCGACCGGGTGGTGACAAAAATTGGCACCGCCGATATTGCAACGGACCCCATGCCGCCCAATGTGGCGGATACCTTTATTATCATGAAAGAACGACAGCAATGGCCGGACCCGCGCAAGACCAAAGATGACCTTGTGGCCGAGATCGAGCGGGCGATGCTGAAAATTCCCGGTAATAAATATGAGTTCACTCAACCGATCGAGATGCGTTTTAACGAACTGATCGCCGGCGTGCGCAGTGATCTGGCCGTTAAAATATTTGGCGATGATCTGGATGTTCTTCTGGAGCTTGGCCAGGCCATCGAAAAGGCCGTGATGAAAGTCTCTGGCGCGGCTGATGTGCGCGTGGAACAGGTCACGGGCCTGCCTTTGTTATCAATCGTTCCGGACCGCGAAGCCCTCGCGCGATATGGGTTAAATATTGCCGATATTCAGGATGTGATTTCAACCTCCGTCGGGGGGCAGGTTGTCGGGCAGATATTCGAAGGCGATCGCCGGTTTGATATCGTGGTGCGTATACCGGAAAACTTGCGGGATAATGTGGCTTCTATCCAGCGATTGCCTATCCCGCTTCCTCCAAACATACGTGCGCGGGATGAGGCCGGTCTGGCTTTTATCCCCTTGTCAGAAGTGGCGGTTGTGGAAACCACCATCGGGCCCAATCAAATCAGCCGCGAAAATGGCAAGCGCCGCATTGTGATAACGGCAAATGTGCGCGACCGTGATCTTGGCTCTTTTGTGCAGGATGTTCAGAAATCCGTTCAGGAAAATGTCGATATTCCGCCGGGCTACTGGGTTGAATATGGCGGCACATTTGAACAGCTGATCTCGGCGAGCAAAAGATTGCAGATTGTGGTGCCTGCGGCCTTGCTGTTGATTTTTGGGCTGCTGTTTATGCTGTTTGCTTCTGTGAAAGATGCGGCGATCGTCTTTTCCGGTGTTCCGATGGCCTTGACCGGCGGCGTTGCGGCCTTGTTTCTGCGGGATATGCCTTTCTCAATTTCGGCGGGCGTGGGCTTTATCGCCTTGTCCGGTGTGGCCGTCCTCAACGGGGTGGTGATGGTATCCTTCATACGTGACCTAAGGGCCAAGGGGATCRWKYTWGAAAMYGCRATYCGRSAMGGSKCSYTSAYYCGYTTGCGGCCTGTATTGATGACAGCCCTTGTGGCAAGTCTGGGCTTCATCCCCATGGCGCTTAATATCGGGGCCGGCGCAGAGGTCCAGCGCCCATTGGCCACGGTGGTCATCGGCGGTATTATTTCGTCAACCATCCTGACCCTGTTGGTATTGCCGGCCCTGTACCGGCTTGCTCACAAGGAAATTGAGAAGCTGTGACGCCTGTATAGTAAGTAAAATATATATAAGTAAAATTGGCGGGGCCGGAAATGGCCCCGTCATTTGCCTTAAATATTGACGGTTTCGCCATTCTTCACGATGCCGGCGCAGCTATTGCCGCCCAATTGATAGGCAAGTTCCGCCGGGTGGCTTATATCCCAGATCGCAAAATCGGCCTTCTTGCCAATTTCCAATATGCCCCGATCATCAAGCCCTAGCGCCATCGCCCCGTTTCGGGTGACGCCAATGAGGGATTCTTCCGGGGTCAGATGAAATAATATTGAGGCCATATTGATCATAAGGCTTAAAGATAAAACCGGCGAAGAGCCCGGATTGCTGTCGCTGGCAATGGCCATGGGAATTTTGTATTTTCGGAACAGATCAATAGGGGGGATTCGGTCATCTCTTAACGTATAAAAGGCCCCCGGCAATAGCACGGCGACCATGCCCGCCGCCGCCATGGCTTTTGCGCCCTCCTCATCAAGACATTCCAGATGATCTGCAGAAAGAGCCTTGTATTTTGCGGCAAGCTTTGCCCCGCCGCTGTTACTCAATTGCWCGGCATGAAGTTTTATGGGCAGGTTCAATTCCTGCGCCTTGGTAAAAAGCCTTTCTACCTGATCTGTGGAAAAAGCAATATTCTCGCAAAAAGCATCGACCGAATCGGCAAGATTCTCAGCCACAACCGGTTCCAGCATCTCACCCGTCACATAATCCATATAGCCGTCCGCATCATTGCTGAATTCCGGCGGCAATGCATGCGCGCCAAGGAATGTGGTGACGACGTCAATGGCGGAATCTTGCCCGATTTTCCGCGCTGCGCGCAGCATTTTAAGCTCGGTTTCAAGGTCAAGGCCGTAGCCTGATTTAATCTCCACCGTGGTGACGCCGCCTTTTTGCAGATGCCGCAGGCGTTTCCTTGCGGATGATACAAGCGATTCTTCATCGGCGGCCCGTGTGGCCTTAACCGTGGCAAGAATACCGCCGCCGGCCCGGGCGATGTCTTCGTAGCTGGCCCCCTGCAGGCGTTCTTCAAATTCAGCGATTCTATTGCCGCCGTAGATCAGATGGGTATGGCAATCAATGAGCCCCGGCGTCATATATTTGCCGCCGCAGGATATGATGTCAGCATCATCGGCGCGTTTGGGAAGGTCGCGCGCCTTGCCAACCCAGTCAATCATACCATTTCGGGCGATGATCGCGCCGTCCCTGATCATGCCGTATGGGCTGTCATTCTCTGACATGGTCAGGAGGGTGACATCTGTCCAGACTTTAACCGTCATATTATTTACCAGCCTTTTATCTTGTTGACTTACGGGCTGTAGTATAATTAACTGAACCTGTATAGACAAGCAATTGATAAGATTATAGATGCAAAGAATCAAATTCACAAAGGCACTCTTAAGCGGCCAATGGCATGATAATGTGATGCTGAAGATAGATGATCAAGGATTCATCGCTGCCATTGAACATCAGGGAGATGACAAGCCTGACGCCCGTATAGCTGACCCCGATATAACCGTCATTGATGGTTTCGCTCTGCCCGGAATGCCCAATTGCCATTCCCATGCCTTTCARCGGGCCATGGCGGGCCTTGCGGAATATTCAACATCAAATAATGACAGTTTCTGGACATGGCGAGATGTGATGTATCGCTTTGCCCAGTCCATAACGCCGGATGACCTTTATCATATTGCGCGCCAGCTTTATCTGGAAATGGTGACGGCGGGCTATACGTCTGTGGCGGAATTTCATTATCTGCATCATCAGAAGGGCGGACAGCCCTATGATAATCCCGCAGAAATGTCATTGGCCATCATGGAAGCCGCCCGKRACGTTGGTCTTCACCTGACCCACCTGCCGGTGTTATATGGGTCATCGGGGTTTGGCGGCATGCCCTTAAGCGAAGAACAGGCCCGTTTTGGTCATGATATTGATCATTATTGCAGTCTTTGGGATCAGCTTGATAAGATCACGAAAAATAATCCCCGGCAAAATCTTGGCGCGGCCTTTCACAGCCTGCGCGCTGTATCGCCGGAGGATATGGTCAGGGCCGTTCATCATGTGAGSTGYCAAAACCCCGAKGCCCCGCTTCATATCCATATTGCCGAACAGATGAAGGAGGTGGAAGATTGCCTCGAATGGTCAGGTCAGCGTCCTGTGGAATGGCTGCTCAATCATCAGCTATTGAATGAGAACTGGTGCCTGATCCATGCGACCCACATGACAGMGCAAGAAACAAAGGCTGTGGCCMTKAGCGGCGCGGTGGTSGSRATMTGTCCGACAACRGAGGCTAATCTGGGGGATGGGTTATTTCCCTTGCGGCCTTACCTTGATCAGGGCGGCAGGATCGCCATTGGTTCCGACAGCCATATCTCGGTCARYCCKGTKGAWGAATTAAGGCTGCTCGAATATGGYCAGAGRCTGAAATTTCRAAGCCGTAAYATCACCGCAAGCCCCGCGCAGCCGCATAGTGGGAATAATTTATATCACAAGGCCTTAAAGGGCGGCGCGCAGGCAGCAGGCCTTAATGCGGGGGCCATAGAAATAGGCCGGCGGGCCGATTTAATCACATTAAATCCCGTATCGCCCCTTATGGTTGGTACGCCGGATAAATATCTGCTGGATCGTTTTATCTTTAGCGGCAGTCAATCGGTGGTCAAAGATGTGATGGTCGGCGGGGAATGGCTCATTCGTGCTGAAGGTCATGCCAGTAACCATGCCAGTAACCATAAGAAAAAGCAGGATATAAACCAGAAGTTCCAAATCACCATGGAAAAACTTCTCAACTGATTTAAAAGGAAATAATCGTCCATGCAGAATTCACCAGATCAGATTGCCCCGCTTTATAAAAAAATTAAAGATCATATTCTTGCGCGCATTGCGTCCGGCGAATGGCAACCTTCTGCGCGGGTGCCTTCCGAGAATGAATTGGTGAAAATATTTGATGTGTCCCGCATGACAACCAACCGCGCGTTGCGTGAATTGACAGCCGAAGGATATTTGCAGCGTATCGCAGGGGTTGGCACCTTTGTTGCTGAATTAAAGGCCCAAAGTCACCCGCTCGAAATTCATAATATCGCCGAAGAAATCCGCGCGCGCGGTCATAAATATTCTGCGGTTGTTCTGAAAACAGAAGAGGTGTCTGCCCAAAAGGATATTGCGCAATCGCTTAATATTGCCCTTGGCCAAGCGGTATTTCATTCGGTTATCGTCCATAAGGAACAAAATATTCCCATACAGATGGAAGACCGATATGTGAATAAGGCCGCCGCCCCAAACTATGGGGCTCAGGATTTTACGGTGATCACCCCTTATGATTATCTGATGGAAATTGCCCCCCTGCAAAAGGCCGAGCATGTGGTGACGGCCATCATGCCAAGCGATGAAATCCGCCGTGAGTTACAGATGGCGCCAGATGAGCCCTGCCTGTTGATCAAACGCCGGACATGGACCAACGGTCAGGTGGCCGCCAGCGCAAAGCTTTACCACCCCGGATCGCGCTATGAATTATCAGGACGTTTCAGGCCATAAGCCACCGGATATATATTTTTTATTTACATTTTTTTAAAAAAAGAAGATACTGAATTTGATTGTATAGACAGGTATAGATAGCATGACAAATAATAGATTAAATTCCCGCATTGTAAAAGCCCCCACGGGCACAAAGCTCACCGCGAAAAGCTGGTCAACAGAAGCGCCCCTGCGCATGTTGATGAATAATCTGGATCCCGATGTGGCAGAACATCCAGAAAGCCTTGTGGTTTATGGCGGCATTGGCCGGGCGGCCCGCAACTGGGACTGTTTCGACAAAATTGTTGAAAGCCTGACAAATCTGGAAGAAGATGAAACACTTCTTGTGCAAAGCGGCAAACCGGTTGGTGTTTTCCCAACCCATAAAGGCGCGCCAAGGGTCTTGATCGCCAATTCCAACCTTGTGCCCCATTGGGCCACATGGGATCATTTTAATGAATTGGATAAAAAAGGCCTGATGATGTATGGCCAAATGACGGCGGGCAGCTGGATTTACATTGGCAGTCAGGGAATCGTTCAGGGGACTTACGAAACATTTGTTGAAATGGGCCGTCAGCATTTTGGCGGTGATCTCTCCGGGAAATGGATATTGACCGCCGGACTTGGCGGTATGGGCGGCGCGCAGCCCATGGCCGCGACCATGGCGGGGGCGTCTATGCTGGCCATTGAATGTCAATCGGACCGCATTGATTATCGCCTGCGCACCGGATATCTGGATAAGCGGGCCGAAACATTAGAACAGGCGATGGAGGTGATTGATGCAGCAACGCAGCAGGGCAAGGCCATTTCCGTGGGGCTTTTGGGTAATGCGGCTGAAATCATACCCGACATGATAAATAAAGGGATCAGGCCGGATGCGGTCACCGATCAGACATCGGCTCATGACCCTGTCAATGGCTATCTGCCTATTGGCTGGACGGTTGAGGAATGGGAAAGTCAGCGGGAAAAAGATCCGAAATCTGTGGAAGTTGCCGCCAAAAAATCCATGGCGATACATGTTAAAGCCATGCTGGCCTATCATGAAATGGGTATCCCGACTTTTGATTATGGCAATAATATCCGTCAGGTTGCCTTTGATGAAGGGGTTCTGAATGCCTTTGATTTTCCGGGATTTGTTCCGGCCTATGTCCGGCCCTTATTTTGCCGGGGCATTGGCCCGTTTCGCTGGGTGGCGCTAAGCGGTGATCCCGAAGATATCTATAGAACAGATCAAAAGGTCAAAGAAATTATTCCCGATAACCCCCATCTGCATAACTGGCTTGATATGGCGCGCGAACGCATACAGTTTCAGGGTTTGCCTGCGCGGATCTGCTGGGTTGGTCTGGGGCAGCGTCACAAGCTGGGGCTTGCCTTTAACGAAATGGTCAGAAACGGCGAATTGAAGGCCCCTGTGGTTATCGGGCGGGATCATCTGGACAGCGGATCAGTGGCCAGTCCCAACCGGGAAACAGAAAGCATGAAGGATGGTTCTGACGCGGTTTCCGATTGGCCGTTGCTGAATGCCCTGCTTAATACCGCAAGCGGTGCCACATGGGTTAGCCTGCATCACGGCGGCGGCGTTGGTATGGGGTTCAGCCAGCATAGCGGTGTGGTCATTCTGGCAGATGGCAGCGATGAGGCGGCGGAAAAACTTGGCCGTGTGCTTTGGAATGACCCGGCAACGGGCGTCATGCGTCATGCGGATGCCGGATATGACTTGGCCCAAGATTGCGCTAAAGAAATGGGCTTGAAGTTACCCATGCTTACAGAAGAATAAGGACGAAAAGTCATGAGCCATATATCTGACAGTATATTCACCATAAACCCGGGCGAGATGTCTTTATCTGACTTGCGCAAAATATACCGCCAACCTGTGCGGGTTGAGCTGGATGAGGCCGCCTTTGCGGTGCTTGAGCGATCGCGAAAAGTTGTGGAAGATATTATTTCACAGGGCCGCACCGCTTATGGCATTAACACCGGATTTGGCCTGTTGGCCAGCACCAGCATCAGTGATGACAAGCTGGAAGACCTGCAAACAAATCTGGTTTTATCTCATAGTACCGGCGTGGGAAAATATTTATCGGAYGATGTGGTTCGATTAATTTATAYCMTGAAAATCTCAAGCCTCAGTCARGGYYATTCCGGYRTYCGGCCCTCGACYGTTCGGGCCTYYATCGRTTTCGTTAATGCSGGCCTGATTGCCTGTATTCCGGAAAAGGGATCCGTCGGCGCGTCCGGTGATTTGGCGCCGCTGGCCCATATGACGCTGCCTTTAATGGGGSAGGGGTTTGTGCGTGTCAAGGGCCGCAAAACGCCTGCCATGGCGGCTTTGAAGGCCGCAGGTCTTGAACCGATCACCCTTGGCGCGAAAGAAGGATTAGCCTTTTTGAATGGCACGCAGGTTTCAACGGCGCTTGCTTTGGTTGGCCTGTTTCAGACTGAAGATATCTTCGCCTCTGCGGTTGTCGCGGGGGCATTAAGCATTGATGCTCTTCTGGGCAGCCGCGCCCCCTTTGATGCCCGTATTCATCAGGCAAGGCGTCAGCCGGGGCAAATGACCGTGGCCCCAAAATATTTAGCGCTCCTGAAAGGCAGCGGCCTTATGAAATCCCATAGGGACTGTGACAAGATACAAGACCCTTATTCCCTAAGATGCCAGCCACAAGTTATGGGGGCCTGCCTTGATATTATCAATAATGCCGCCCGAACGCTTCATATCGAAGCCAACGCCGTCACGGATAATCCGTTGATATTTCCCGAAAATGGACCCGAAAAGGCAGACGTCATCTCTGGCGGGAACTTTCATGCGGAACCGGTGGCCTTTGCCGCTGATACGCTGGCTCTGGCCATTTGTGAGATCGCCTCGATTTCTGAACGCCGGCAAGCCATTCTGGTTGATCCGAAAATGAGCGATCTTCCGGCGTTCCTCGTGAAAGACAGCGGGGTTARTTCAGGTTTTATGATTGCCCAAGTGACCTCTGCGGCGTTGGTTTCTGAAAATAAAACGCTGGCTCATCCGTCCAGTGTTGACAGTATTCCCACCAGTGCCAATCAGGAAGATCATGTGAGTATGGCAACTTTTGGGGCGCGAAGGCTTGGCGATATGGCCTTTAACAGTTCCGCTGTTATAGCCATCGAGCTTTTGGCGGCGGCGCAGGGTATTGACCTTAGGGCGCCGGAAAAAACCTCTCCCATTCTTCAGAAAATGCATGATAAAATCCGTGAGAAAGTTGCCTTTTTTGATAAGGACCGTTATTTTTCTCCGGATATAGACGCCATARTATCATTGGTCAAGAAGGGTGCATTCTCTGGCCCCGTAAYGGATATCCTGCCATCAGGGAGGGATTAAGAATGCCGGATACGGTGTTTCATTTTAGCCAAGGCAATGGGCCGCTTTTGGTCAGTATGCCGCATGTTGGGACAAATTTACCGCCGGAAATTTTGGCAAAATTGACGGAGAATGGCCGGAAAGTCAAAGATACCGACTGGCATCTGGATAAGCTGTATAATTTTCTGGCGGATAGGGGCGTGAGTATATTAATGGCCCATAACAGCCGTACTGTCATTGACTTAAATAGGGATGCTGACGGTAAATTGCTTTACCCGGGGCAGAATGAAACAGAGCTATGCCCCACCACATCATTCGATAATCAGCCGCTGTATCAAGAAGGCCTCGCGCCGGATCAGGCGGAGATTTTGCGCCGTAAGGACATTTATTGGCAGCCCTATCACGATAAAATCAGCCGTGAACTTGACCGGATTAAAGCGCAGTTTGGCCATGCATTGTTATGGGATGCCCATTCCATCCAAAGTCATGTGCCGCGCTTTTTTGACGGGGCGTTAACGGCCCTTAACCTCGGGACGGGGAATGGCATTGCGTGCGCGGCAGAGATTGAAAAAAAGCTGTTCGCTATCGCAAAGGAATCTGATTATAGCGCGGTGTTAAATGGTCGCTTTAAAGGCGGATATATTACCCGCCATTACGGGAATCCTGCGCGGAATATCCACGCTTTCCAACTGGAAATATCCCAGATCACCTATATGGATGAAGAGCCAACCTTTGCCTTTCAGGAAGATCGCGCTAACAAATTGCGGCCCACATTAAAGAAAATGATTGAAGGGTTCCGCGTCAGGCCTCATTAATTTCATATTATTTATAGATATAGTCCCGCGTTAAGGGAACCGTATCAACCTTTTTGGCCAGTTGAAATTGAAATACCACATGACCCAGATTACGAAAGGCGCATTCGGCACTGGCCAGATAAAATTGCCACATGCGTAAGAATTCCTCATCATAAAGTTCGATGATTTTATCTTTGTTATTTTCGACCCGTTTTCTCCATTCGCATATTGTTTTGGCATAGTGAAGCCGTAATATTTCCAAATCGGTAATATAAAGCCCGCTTTTTTCAATGATCGGCGCTATTTCCGATAATGCCGGCGCGTAACCGCCCGGGAAAATATATTTTTTAGTCCAGGGATCAGTTTCTCCGGGGCCGTCGGCTCTGCCGATCGTATGGATTAATGCGACCCCGTCATCTTCCAGACATTGGTATATTTTATCGAAATAAGTCTGAAATTGTTTGCGTCCCACATGTTCAAACATGCCGACAGAGACAATCCTGTCATATTTTTCATCTATATTGCGGTAATCCGTTAAATGGAAATCGACTTTATCATTGCCGGCGGAATTTTTATTTGCGATATTTATTTGTTCTTCGCTTAAGGTCACACCTGTTACACTGGC
>NVVM01000024.1 GCA_002402225.1 Alphaproteobacteria bacterium | reverse complement strand
CGACGGCTGAACGAATTCATCGCCTTGGCGGGCTTCATAAATTTATGAATTGGGACAGGCCAATCTTGACGGATTCTGGTGGCTTTCAAGTCATGTCACTGGCAAAGCTGCGTAAAATAACGGAGGAAGGCGTTGCTTTTCAATCCCACATTGACGGCAAAAAACATATGCTGACCCCTGAAAGAAGCATGGAAATCCAGCGGCTTCTTGGCTCAAATATTGTTATGGCCTTTGACGAATGCACGCCCTATCCCGCWACTGAGGCGGAAACCAAAAAATCCATGCTCATGTCCATGCGCTGGGCGAAACGGTCTTATGATGCCTTTCATGATGGGTCGCAACATGCGGTGAATAATGCCTTGTTTGGTATTGTGCAAGGCGGTGTTTTTGAAAATTTACGTCGTCATTCTGTGGACGCTCTGAAAGAAATAGACTGCCAGGGCTATGCTGTAGGCGGCCTTGCGGTTGGCGAAGGGCAGGAGGTCATGTTTGATGTTTTGGACTATACCATGCCGCTTATGCTTAAAAATAAGCCGCGTTATCTTATGGGTGTTGGCAAGCCAGATGATATTGTGGGCGCCGTTGAACGCGGCATAGACATGTTTGATTGTGTGCTGCCGTCCCGTTCGGGCCGTACGGGGCAGGCCTTCACGCGGCGCGGCACCGTTAATATGAAGAATGCCCGCCATACAGATGATCCGCGTCCCCTTGATGAGAATTGTTCCTGTCCCGCCTGCCAAAATTACAGCAGAGCCTATCTATCGCATTTATTTCGCAGTGATGAAATATTAGGATTGATGTTGCTTACAGAACATAATCTAACGTATTTTCAAGATCTTATGGCGGGATTACGGGTAGCCATTTCTGCTAAGAAATTGCAGAATTTTGTGAAAGAATTTCATGAAGTCAGGGCATTGGGCGACATTGATCCCGCGTAATTATTTATTTTCGGAATAGTGCAAAATTACTGTTGACCCACGACGCTTTGCGCATTATGTTCCGCTCATCTTTTCGGAGAGGGCCCGTAGCTCAGCTGGTAGAGCAACTGACTTTTAATCAGTAGGTCACAGGTTCGAACCCCGTCGGGCTCACCATTAAGATTAAGGAAAAAGCCGTCTTATTCTCGTTTTACAACTTGGACAAGACGGCTTTTCTTATTATTAGAGCACCCTGCGCTTATATACGGCCATTTGATGGAGTCAAAACAAGTCATCAGCCAGGCGCGTTGCGCCGGGAGATGTGGGTCATCTGTCAAGCAACGCAACGACGCTGATGACTTGTTTTGGCCCACCGAAGGCCGGGTTCTTTTGTCTTATGGCTACGTTGAGCTTTTTATCCGATGCCTCGCATCGCATTGCAAAGCTCGCCTTGCCATAAAACAAAATCATCCCGGTCAAATGGCCGTATATAAACGCAGGGTGCTCTAGAAGATGACGTACTATTATTTTGTTTGTTCAATTTTTTTGGGTCTGTGGTTTTCATCAAGGGCGACAAAGACAAAGTCGCCTTCTGTGACCATGATTTCATTTTCGTGGTCACGCCTCAGCACAGTGGCTTCGACATGAAGGGTGATGGATGTGCTACCAACATTTGTAATGTTTGTATAGACGCTTAACCAGTCACCAGGCAATACAGGCTGGTGAAATTTCATGCCTTCGATGGCGACCGTCGCCACGGGGCCATTGCAGAAACGTATGGCTTCCCCGCCGCCGGCCAAATCCATTTGAGATAAAATCCAGCCCCCGAAAATATGGCCGTTGGCATTCAGATCGGCATGCATTGGTACCGTTCTGATGGAAGGTTGACGCAAGGGTTTATCMAYTGRRTTCTTCATATRTTTCGTCCCATCCAGATTACGCGGCCCAATATATCCAGGTCGCTTGTTTTGCAGCCTTCCCAGCTTTCATAAAAGCTRTTGTCACTTTTAATTGTGCATAATTTTGTCACGGGATTAAGGGAAATCCGTTTTACCAAAATCATATCATCGTTTCTGAGGACATAAATGCCATCATTTTTGATGGTCGTCTGTGTCATATCAACCAAAATACGATCCCCATCATATAAGGTCGGATTCATGGAATCTCCTGATACTGTAATGACGGCCAGATCATCAGCCATCGCATTGGAACTGCTTCTGATCCAGCTTTTTTTAAAGGCAAGTTTGTTGGATATTTCATTATTATCCACCATGGAGCCAGCCCCGGCGGCGGCTTCTATTTCATAAACATTGACTCTGATGTATTCTTCTTCAAAGTTGGATGTCTGGTTGTCGGAGAATCCACGGCCGACATTTGAAAAATCGTCTGGAGATCCAAAATAATCCATTGTGATATTAAAATGTTTGATTATTTTATCCGTATCTTCATCTTTTAGGCATTTTGGCACGCCGCGTTTGATAAATTGCTGCATGTAAGCATGATTTTTGCCGATCAATGCCGATAAGGAAGCGTAATCGTCGTGATTACTGGTGCGAATAAGATGATCAAGCTTCTGCCTGAATCTTATATAGTACCTATTATAGTCCATTTTTCTATCCAATAATGTATATTATCTGTATGATAGGACTATATCATACTATTGTATGATTAAACAAGGAAAGTTGTTTCTTTACGGATATAGAGCTCTGCATCTTCAAATGTTAGAGGTTTAGAGAATAAAAATCCTTGCCYGNNGTTTKWYMKYYKASYTTMTWTASRKMKKYKACCTGACCTTCATGCTCTATGCCTTCGGCCACCAATTCCATCCCTAAGGTTTGCGCAAGGGTCGTAATGATATGAACAATTTTGTAACTGTCTTTTGTCGTATTCATGCGGTTGATAAAACTTTTGTCAATTTTTAAAGTATCAATGGGAAATTGATTTAAATAACTTAATGATGAATAGCCCGTACCAAAATCATCAATGGCTAAGGAAATCCCTATTGATTTTAGGTCAAGCAGAATATCGCGGGCCATTTCGGCATTCTCTATGAGCATGGTTTCCGTGATTTCAAGTTTAAGTTGACTGGCTGTCAAGCCTGAATGCACCAGGGCTTCATGGATTGTGGAAATAAAATTATCTTGTAAAAGCTGTAGGACAGAAACATTCACATTTATGGCAATATTTGARACATCTGGATATTTATCTGTCAATATTTTCAGGCTTCTACAGGCTTCCCTTAAAACCCAATTTCCCAACGGAACGATAAGCCCGGTTTCTTCTGCGAGCGGTATAAATTCTATGGGCGAAACTATGCCCCGCACGGGGTGAACCCAGCGGCACAGGGCCTCAAATCCGACCAAATGACCATTCTGCAGACTAATAATAGGCTGATAATTAAGGCTTAATTCCTTATTCTTCAAGGCTTCCCTGAGCTCATTCTCAAGTTTTAAACGCGAACTTGTCCGGGTTTGCAGCTCTGGCTGATAAACCAGTGTTTTGTTTGGACTGGTTTTGCTAAGTCGCTGCATTGCGATGTGCGCGCGCTGGGTAAGCATATTGCCATCTTTTAACGGCGTACGGCTTATGGCGATGCCAATGGTAAGGGCAAGATGAATTTCAGTATGGTCTGTTTGCAAAGCCGCGTCCATCTCATGATGAAGCGAATTTGCCAAGGCCACGGCTTCTTTCTGCAAGTCTCCAACTTCATTCTCTGCTAGAACGATGGAAAATTTATCGCCTTCAAAACGGGCCAATAGGGCATTTTCAGGCAGTATTCTTTCTAAAGTATAAGAAATATTCTGGATTATTTTATCACCTAATTCATATCCAAAGCTTTCATTAATTCTTTGAAATTGGAGGATATTAATTATTAAAACGGCGATTTCACCATTCGGACAAACATTGGAAATTTTATCTTCAATGGCTTCGTTTAAATAGTTTTTATTGGGCAGTCCCGTCAACATATCATGATAGTTAAATTGTTGAAGCTGGTCTGCAAAAACAATATTCGCGCTGTTATCCGATAATATTACAGTCAGGGTCTTTGATTYTTTGTCTTGGTTAGAAGTTGGGACAAYACTGCAATTAAAAATATACGGTGAATCGTCCATTTTTATCTGCCAGATAATAGTTTGTGTTTCCTGACTTTCCAGAACCAGACAGATTGCTTGCCATAATTGCCCGTCATCATTCCAAAGGGAATTATCCTTCAGGTTTACCCCTGTTAAATTCTCAGAATCCTGGCGGGTAAACTGTAAAAAATCATTATTTGTTTCTGTAATAATGACTGTTTGGTCATCTATGACACTCAGGATGGCGACCCCATATTGATGGGCAAGCTCATTTGGTTCTGGATGATATTTCAGTGTGGAATTTTGGAATAGAAACGGGGGATTATCGATACGCAACATAATAATATTTATCCAGATYATGATGACKGAGAACCAYCCTCAGCCARCTTTTTTCTTTATAYCRTTGAATATTGCWRTRKWKMCRKWWWYWKAWRSKMRMWMYRWRGRKMCSKMWRRAWCMSCCACTTGTTGTCCCGCAGGTGTCACATTTCAGGCATGTCCCATTTCGAACCATTGTAAAGTTACCGCATTCCGTGCAGCCATCGCCTTCATAACCTTTGATACGGGCTTCTATGGCGCGGGATGTGCGGATGTCGCTTTTCCTCATAGAGGATGAACYGCCTCCGCTGATGACTGTTTTACTTTCATAAACAGATTCCTGATTAACGTCTCTGGCCTTTATCGTCGTTTTTGATTTTTCAGTGGTATTCAAGACATAAAGATTGCTTTTGCGCACATAGCCTGTACTGGCGTAGGATATAACGCGGTCCAGCGCTTCACTTGAAGATTCGACAGGSSCCAGWYYTTGATCYCCTTTGCCAATGGTATCATGTTCAAGATCATCCGGATCAACATGCGCCAAATCTTTCCGTTCCAAATATGATACCGCCAATTCACGGAAWATATAGTCAAGGACGGARGTTGCCATTTTGATGGCGTCRTTYCCGGWAACCWKRCCKGAYGGCTCGAAKYKKGTGAAGGTRAAGGMATCMACGAATTCTTCCAGGGGCACGCCATATTGCAAACCAATGGAAATTGCGATGGCAAAGTTATTCATCAGGCTTCGGAAGGCGGCGCCTTCTTTATGCATATCCAGGAATATTTCCCCCAATTTTCCATCGTCATATTCTCCTGTTCTCAGGTAAATTTTATGACCGCCAACAGACGCTTTTTGCGTATAGCCTTTTCGGCGGCCTGGCAGCCTTTGACGGTCATTCTGGATAATGATTTTTTCAATGATTCGTTCCGCCACGACCTTGGCTTTTTCGGGCAGGGAGGCCTCATCTTCCAAATCTTCCAAATCTTCCATATCTAGCAACGCGGCGCTCATGGGCTGGCTGAGTTTTGATCCATCACGGTATAATGCATTGGCTTTCAAACCCAGTCTCCAGGATTTGAGATAGGCCTCCTGACAGTCTTCGAATGTTGCAGACGCCGGCATATTGACGGTCTTGGAAATTGCCCCTGAAATGAAGGGCTGGGCCGCCGCCATCATCAGGATATGGCTATCTACGGATAAATAGCGTTTTCCGGTTTTTCCGCAGGGGTTGGCGCAATCAAAAATAGGTAAATGTTCTTCTTTCAGGTGAGGGGCGCCTTCGAGCGTCATCGCGCCGGTGCAATATAAATTAGCGGCATCGATATCGCCTTTACTGAAGCCAATGGCACCGAGTAGATTAAAGCTCATATCANTTAATTTGTCTTCGTCAATGCCTAAAATATTAACGCAGAATTCTTTGCCTAATGTCCATTGATTAAAGGTGAAGGCAATGTCRTAGGCRCTCACCAAAGCCTGCTCCAGCGCRTCAAGTTGARCGCGGCCAAAGCCTTTGGYYTTTAAGCTRTCATGATTGATGAAGGGYGCGTTCTTTAACGTGCCATGMCCAACGGCRAATTTTGCGATTTCATCAATTTCCTTGGGCGTATAGCCGATATTTTTAAGGGCTTCCGGAACCATTCGGTTGATAATTTTGAAATATCCGCCGCCGGCAAGTTTTTTAAACTTAACCAGAGCGAAATCAGGCTCAATGCCGGTCGTATCACAGTCCATGACAAGCCCGATAGTYCCCGTAGGGGCKATAACCGTYGTTTGGGCATTGCGATAGCCATATTGCTGYCCTAAATCAAGGGCTTTGTCCCACGCCATCCCGGCGGCAACAGCAAGTTTTGGGTAGGGGCAATTCACAAGATCAAGCGGGACGGGAACTATCGAAAGCGCTTCATAACCATCGGCCTCACCAAGGGCGGCGTTCCGGTGATTGCGGATGATCCGCAGCATATGATGTTTATTCTTTTCATAKCCTTTAAAGGYRCCAAGYTCWGAAGCCATTTCCGCAGAGGTCGCATAGCTGACGCCTGTCATGAGTGCGGATATAGCCCCGCAAAGCGCCCGGCCTTCTTCGCTGTCATAAGAAAGGCTCGAGGCCATTATGAAACTGCCGATATTGGCAAATCCCAGCCCTAACGTCCGGAAATCATAACTTAACTGGGCAATTTCTTTTGAAGGGAACTGTGCCATCATGACGGATATCTCAAGAACGATTGTCCAGAGCTTCACGCCATGCTCAAAATTTTCAATTTCAAACTCGCCCTCTTTTGACCTGAATTTCATGAGATTAAGTGACGCAAGATTACAGGCTGTATCATCAAGGAACATATATTCCGAACAGGGATTTGATCCTCTGATTTCCCCGGATTCAGGGCAGGTATGCCAATCATTAATGGTTGAATGAAACTGTAATCCCGGATCAGCGCATTGCCATGCTGCAAGCCCTATATCGTCCCATATTTCTCGCGCGGGCAATGTTTTCATGACGCTGCCATCTTTACGGCTTGTCAGATCCCAGTCACTGTCATTCAATACCGCTTCCATGAATTCGTCCGTAACGCGGATAGTATTGTTGGAATTTTGTCCGGAAACCGTGACATAGGCTTCGGAATCCCAATCCGTATCATAGGTGTCAAAATCTATCTGGCTGTAACCTTGTCCGGCAAATTGAATCACGCGTTGGCTGATGGCTTCCGGGACCAGAGAGTTCCTTGCGGCAAGCAGGGCCGTTTTAAGATGTGGATTGGTTTTCGRGCTAAGCCGGTTTTCTGCGGCGATATCCTTTTCAAAACAGGCCGTCATCACATCTTTCATATGTTTTTTGGTGATTTGTGAACCCACCACCAAAGACGCGACCTTTTGTTCCTCAACCACTTTCCATTTTATAAATTCCGAGACATCAGGATGATCGACATCCACGATAACCATTTTGGCTGCCCGCCGGGTTGTGCCGCCAGATTTTATGGCACCGGCCGCCCTGTCACCAATTTTAAGAAAACTCATCAAACCGGAAGAACTGCCGCCGCCTGCCAGGGATTCTCCTGCGCCGCGAATATGGGAAAAATTACTGCCTGTACCAGAGCCATATTTAAACAGGCGTGCTTCACGGGTCCATAAATCCATAATGCCGCCTTCATTGACCAAGTCATCACTTACGCTTTGGATAAAGCAGGCATGGGGCTGGGGATGTTCGTAGGCTGTTTTGGATTTGACCAGCTTGCCGCTTTCATGATCGACATAATGATGGCCTTGAGACGGCCCATCAATGCCGTAAGCCCAGTGCAGCCCCGTATTAAACCATTGGGGGGAATTGGGCGCGCACATTTGATTGGCCAGCATGAACCGCAATTCATCAAAGAAGGCCTTTGCGTCTTTTTCGGCGGTGAAATAGCCGCCCTTCCATCCCCAATAAGYCCATGTTCCTGCCAGTCGGTCGAATATCTGTTTTGCGCTGGTTTCTGAACCAAAGCGGTTTTCTTTGGCTATTTTTTTAAGGGCGGGCTCATCATTTTTTTTACGCCATAACCAGCTTGGTATGCCATCTTCTTTTACTGTTGTCAGGCATTGGGGAACACCGGATTTCCTGAAATATTTCTGGGCGAGAATATCTGCCGCAACTTGACTCCATGAGGCGGGGACTTCAAAAGCTTTTAAKGCAAATACGGTCGTCCCGTCCGGGTTCCGAATTTCACTATCGGCAGTTCTAAAGTCAATGCCATGGTAAGGTGATTGATCAGCTGAAGTAAAGCGGCGATTAATCTTCATATAATTTTCCCTTTAATATAATTTGCCCTGCGGATGACATTTTTTTATGTTTTCTTCATTATGTGATAACTGTAATATAATATATTACTGAGAAACAGACTTTTTTTCATATATATTGTGGGTAGCCGGTCTTGACTTTGCTATATGTGGTAGTGCCAATGAGTCGGGCTTGGGAAATCGCGGGTTATGAAAATTGTTAATATATGAACTGTTTATAAAGTTTTTTTTGGGGGATGGCCATAATATGACCAGAAAGTCTTTTATTATTGTTATGCTGTTGTTCGCAGGGTAAATTCAGAGTAWAGAAAACAGGTTAAAAAATTAATTTTATTTGGGAAATCTTAAGAATGGTAGCTTTTATCAGGCGTATGTTCGGATGGTGGTACGGCGCGACAATAGGAACGCTGGTACATACTTTTTTCAATGGTGAAAAAGTCGGCGAAGATGTACAGGGCAATATTTATTACCGTGCGAAAAAAGGCCCTAAACGCTGGGTTATTTTCAAAACGGATATTGAGGCCTCTAAAATCCCGCCAGAATGGCATATGTGGCTGCATCATACCGTTGATTACACCCCATTGGAGCGTAAGCCGGATCGCAAGAGCTGGGAGAAAGAGCTTGAACCGAATATGACCGGCACGATCAAGGCTTATTTTCCTTCAGGTAGTCTTAATGAAGGCGGCAGCCGCAAAAAGACGACGGGTGACTATGAAGCCTGGACACCATAATTAATATTTACCACTTAGGTTTTAAGGGCAGGATATATGAAGAATAATATCGTAGAAACGCTGATGGGTGCCGTTGTTTTGGTTGTTGCCGCAAGTTTTCTGTATTTTGCTTTCAGCCATTCAAGCGTCACCACTAATGGCGGGAAAAGCTATGTGGTCAAGTTTGATAAGGTTGATGGCCTTTCCGTTGGCGGAGATGTAAAAATCAGTGGTATCAAAGTCGGTTCTATCACCAAACAATATCTTGACAAAAACAGTTTTTTTGCCGTTGTAGAAATCAGCATTGATCCCGCGATTAACTTGACTGAAAGTACATTTGCAAAAATTACGTCAGAAGGGCTTCTTGGCGGAAATTATCTTGTGATTGATCCGGGTGATGAAGATGATGAAATGCTGGAAGAGGGGGATGAAATCACCAATACGCAAGGGGCTGTCGATTTCCTTGGTCTTTTGGATAAATTTGCCGGTTCTGACAATAACAATGATGATAAAAAATGAGTTTAGCTGTTAAAGGATCAATTGCCTTTAGTTTGTTGCTTTTCTCCTGCGTTAACAGCTTATCTAAAGAATATGAGATATTTGAAAATCTAGAAGATATTTCTGTAGTCACTCTGTCAGCATTAGATAAAATCACAACGCAGTTATCCACCATTGAAATCAGACGAGATCAAACCGTTCGCTTTGGTACCCTAGAAATAACATTACGACATTGCCGGAAAAATCCCCCTGAGGAAGCTCCGGAAACAGTGGCTTTCCTCGAGATTACGGATGTGGGATATAATAATCAAAATAGCAAAATTTTTTCTGGATGGATGTTTGCCTCAAGCCCTGCGTTATCGCCGCTAGAGCATCCGGTCTATGATGTTTGGGTCAAGGACTGTAAAATTATTTCCGGTTCAGAATCTATGGCTAAAGAATAAAAATCAACTTTCCGTTCCAGAGCCTCTTTCAGCCTTAATTTATAATCCTGCCGGTTAATTTCAATGGCACCAAACTGAGATAAATGGGGCGTTATGAATTGTGTGTCAAGCAGCCTATAGCCACCGGATTTTAGGCGGGCGACCAAATAAGCCAAGGCGATTTTGCTGGCATCTGTGACCGTATGAAACATGCTTTCCCCGCAAAATGCCCCGCCGATTGAGACGCCGTAAAGGCCGCCAACAAGTTGATTGTSCTGCCAGCATTCTACGGTATGAACATATCCATTATCAAAAAGCTGCGCGTAGAGAGAAATAATTTGATCATTAATCCATGTTTCTTGCCGGCCATGTGTCTGGGCAGAGGCCGCGCAGCCTTCTATGACTTTAAGGAAGCTGGTATCTATTCTAATATCAAAAGGTTTTTGATTAATTTTTCTGGCTAATTTTCGAGGAAGATGAAAATTGTCCAATGGGATGATCCCGCGTAATTCAGGATCAACCCAATAGACATCATTGGACGCGGCATTTTCCGCCATGGGGAAAATGCCTTGAGTATAGGCATGAATGATGAGTTCAGCCGTTATATTGCTCATTACTCAAGGTTTTTCAGATAGTTTTCCAACCAGTGAATATCGTAAGATCCATTGATAAAGTCTGTCTCTCGAATTAAACTCTGATGTAAGGGAATGGTGGTTTTAATGCCCCCGATTACATATTCGCCAAGTGCGCGCCTGAGGCGCATAAGACATTCATTACGGGTTTTGCCATGCACAATCAATTTGGCAATCATGCTATCGTAATAGGGCGGAATTGAATAGCCGGAATAGATACCAGAATCAACCCGCACGCCCAATCCGCCCGGGGGATGATAGTCATTGATTTTTCCGGGGCTTGGCATAAAGGTGAAGGGGTCTTCTGCATTAATGCGGCATTCGATGGAATGGCCGGAGAATTTGATTTCTTCCTGAGTGAAGGATAACGGCAAACCAGCGGCAACGCGAATCTGTTCCCTGACCAGATCAATGCCTGTGATCATTTCGGTAATGGGATGCTCAACCTGAATGCGGGTATTCATCTCAATAAAATAAAATTCGCCATTTTCATACAGAAATTCGATGGTTCCAGCCCCGATGTAGCCCAAACCCTGAATAGCTTTGCGGACAACTTCGCCCATCTGGTTTCGTTTTTCCGTATTCAGCGCGGGGGAAGGCGCCTCTTCAAGAACCTTTTGATGACGGCGCTGAAGGGAACAATCACGTTCGCCCAGATGACAGACATTGCCATGCTTGTCGGCAATGATCTGAAATTCAATATGACGCGGCAGGGTCAGGTATTTTTCAAGATAAACAGTATCATCACCAAAAGAAGCGCCGGCTTCTTTTTTACAGGCCATAATAGCATTGCCAAGTTCAGCTTTATTGTGAACGACTTTCATGCCGCGCCCGCCGCCGCCCGAAGCCGCTTTTACAATGACAGGATAACCAATTTTCTTAGCTATTTTTTCGGCTTGAGGAATGTCTTTCACCTCCCCTTCGGAGCCGGGGACAACGGGAATACCCAGTTTTTTAACGACATCCTTGGCGGAAATCTTGTCACCCATTAATCTGATATGGGCCGCAGTAGGGCCGATGAACTCAAACTTATGCTCTGCTACTATTTCTGCGAATTTATCATTTTCAGATAAAAAGCCATAGCCCGGATGAATGGCGTCCGCGCCGGTAATCTCTGCAGCTGCAATGATAGAAGGAATATTTAAATAGCTGTCCTTAGAGGCTGGCGGGCCTATACAGACGCTTTCATCGGCAAGGCGAACATGCATCGCATTTTCATCTGCTGTGGAATGAACCGCAACGGTTGAGATGCCCATTTCCTGACAGGCGCGATGGATACGAAGGGCAATTTCGCCGCGATTGGCAATTAAAACTTTGTCAAACATATAGGGTCCGTTTTATTCTATAATGACGAGAACATCACCGTATTCAACCGGCTGTGCGCTTTCAACGAGGATCTTGGTGACAGTACCGCTAATTGTCGCAGGTATCTGGTTCATAACCTTCATGGCTTCTATGATCAGCAATGTCTGGCCGACGGATACTTTATCGCCCACCTTGATGAAATCACTACTATCAGGGTCAGGCGCCGTATAGGCCGTTCCCACCATTGGTGATTTAATGGCACCGGGATGTTCTTTATCGGGGGCGGCGCTGGCGGCAACAGCAGCTGTTGTTTCTGCAGCAGCTACTTGTTGGACAGCAGGGGCTGAGACAACCATTGCTGCCGCCTGAATATTTCGGGCAACTCTGATTTTTTTTTCCCCATCTTGAACCTCAATCTCGCTGAGATCAGTTTCATTAAGCAATGTTGCCAAGTCCCGGATAACATCCTGATCCACAAACATTTTTGACATATATTACAGTCCCTTTATTATTATATTATACTTTCAAAATATCATGGGCTGCTTCCAGCGCCAGAATATAACTATTCACTCCGAATCCGCAGATTACACCATTTGCAACAGGAGAAATATAAGAATGATGTCGAAATTTTTCTCTTTTGAAGATATTTGACAGATGCACTTCGATAATGGGAATTTCCACAGTTTTCAGGGCATCAAGCAAGGCAACGGACGTATGGGTATACGCCCCCGCATTAATTATAATTGCGGCCATATTCCCGCGTGATTGTTGAATCCAATCCTCAAGCTCGCCTTCAATATTGCTTTGGCGAAAATCAATATTGTAGCCCAATTCTTGCCCATGAGAGGTAACGTTGTTTTTTACATCCTCAAGGGTTTCTGAGCCATAAATTTCAGGCTCCCGCGTACCCAGCATATTCAAATTTGGCCCGTTTAGAACCAGAATATAT
Organism: Alphaproteobacteria bacterium; assembly: GCA_002402225.1. Classification (GTDB taxonomy): domain Bacteria; phylum Pseudomonadota; class Alphaproteobacteria; order Sphingomonadales; family Emcibacteraceae; genus Paremcibacter. Next base: position 22,589 of record NVVM01000024.1, on the reverse strand, counting down.
TTTCTGCTATTTTCAATCATGCTAACCTGTATTTTTTTATTTAGTGCCGCAATATATAATATTTTGTATCCTTATGGAAACCAAGAATATACATTTGACGCGAAATATTTCCGGACTATAAAGGATTGATGTTACTCTGCATAGACAAACTATAAAAACAGGATTAAAATTAGTGGTTAATATAACTTTAAACGGTGACCCTCATAAAGTTCAAAAAGGTCAGCGTCTATTCGATTTATTACAGGATTTAAAACTTGACCCCGGCAAAGTTGCGGTTGAAAGAAATCTTGAAATTGTGCCCAAGTCGACTTATCAAGATATAAAGCTTGATGAAGGTGACAGACTTGAAATAGTTCATTTTATAGGTGGTGGAAAAAAATATGGATAACGACAGCTTTAAGATAGCCGGTATGAGTTTTTCATCTCGGTTGATTGTTGGCACAGGTAAATACAAGGATTTTGAGGAAACGGCCTTGGCGGTAGAGGCGTCCGGGGCACAAATTGTGACCGTCGCCGTTCGCCGTGTGAATGTCATGGATCCGAAGCAGCCTATGCTGGTGGATTACCTTGACCCGAAAAAATACACTTATTTACCAAACACGGCGGGATGTTTTACCGCCGATGATGCCATACGAACGCTGCGCCTGGCCCGTGAGGCTGGTGGCTGGAATCTGGTTAAACTGGAGGTTCTYGGTGATCAGAAAACCCTTTATCCCAATATGGTTGAAACACTGCATGCCGCAGAAGTATTGATCAAGGAAGATTTCGACGTCATGGTATATTGCAGTGATGACCCGATTATGGCCCAGCGACTGGAAGATCTGGGATGCTGCGCGATTATGCCGCTGGGCGCGCCAATCGGATCGGGGCTGGGCATTCAGAACCCTGTGCAAATAAGGCTGATTATCGAGCAGGCGAATGTTCCTGTTTTGGTTGATGCCGGTGTCGGCACAGCATCTGACGCCGCCGTCGCGATGGAGCTTGGCTGTGACGGCGTTTTGATGAATACGGCCATAGCCGAAGCAAAAGACCCCATCGCCATGGCGCGGGCGATGAATCTTGCAGTGCAGGCGGGCAGGGCGGCCTATTTTGCCGGAAGAATGCCGAAAAAACTCTATGCTGACCCTTCATCACCGCTTGCGGGACTTATATAGAGAGGCATTTGATCATTTTACCTTTTGGGCTGCCCGTCTTGTCCGTTCGATAGCTTTCACGAGTTCTTCGTAAGGCACCGCGCCCGGTATAACGGTATCTCCAATGATGAATCCGGGCGTTCCTGTAATTTGCAACGCTTTTGCCAGACCATGATTTATTTGTATGTTTCGCTCTAATACCGGGCTGGTCATATCTTTTGCCAAAAGCTGTTCATCTATGCCAAGGTCGCGGGCAATTTTAAAAATACGGTTTTCCGTCATTTTCCCCGTGCTTTTCATCAGGGCCGCGTGAAATTCAGGATATTTACCTTGTTTTATGGATGCCATTGCCGCTTTGGACATGACGTATGATGATTCTGAAAGGATAGGAAATTCCTTGTAAATAACACGAAGGTTTTTATCCTCTTTAATTAGTTTTTCCATAGTATCAAGGGCCGTTTTACAATAACCACAGTTATAATCGAAAAATTCGATAATCGTGACATCGCCATTCTTATTGCCGCCGACGTAGCTAAAGCCATCATCATAAAGCCGCGTATGATGTCGCTCTAACATGGCTTTTTTTGTACGATTTTGCAGAATCTGAATGGCTTCGGGTAAAATTTCGGGATGATCCAGAATATAATCACGGATCATTTGATTGATTTCGGCCTTTTGTGTTGCGGATAAGGCCGACTGTTCTTCTGCGGCAGATACGGCGGTACTGGAAATTATAAAAATAATTCCAAAAAGGCCTAAGAGAAATGTTGTAATCTTTATATATATTTGAGACATATTTTTTTTCTACTTAATGTTTTTTTTCGTGTTTCTTACGATCTTTATCGGACATATTTGATTGCGTTACAACAAGTATATCCTGMGCYCTGATCCATTGCGGGATATCATGGGGYARWGTATCAACRGCATGTTTGGCATTAATCATTGCCCCCTGCATATTKCCRATCARYARAAATCTCTCTGCAGTGGAATAATATGTCATGGCCTTATCTTTCTTTCGATGATAGGCAATAGCAGCCTGATACCAGGCGAAGGAATTTTTCGGGTCGCGTGACAATGCAAATTCAAGATTGTCCAGAGCCTCGGTCAAATATAGGTCATCTTCTGTGGCAATCAGTGACTGGGCTAAAGAAATACGTATTAAGGAAGCCTCAGGAAGAATTTTGACCGCATTACGGTAGGGCTGCAGTGAGTCAATGATCAAACCATTTTCAAATAAAATCTGGCCTTTTGTTTCCCAGAAAAAGGGGTCATCGGGRTATTCTTGCARAAGTTTATCTATTTCGCCGATRGCCTTGTCCATTTCATGCTGYTTGTGATAGGCAAATGCGCGGGCATATTTGGCGTAAAGGCTTTGATCTTCATCGGTATATTTATTGAGGGTCGCATAAGGCGGTTTTAGATAACCATATAATTTTGCTTGCAGGCGTTTGAATTCATGTTCAATTTTTTCAGGTGTTTTGGCYTTAAAATAGATTGAACTTTCCACCCGTTCCCGAAGTTTCGAGATTCTTGGACCGCTTACRGGRTGSGTACCGGCATAGGGRTCMCGGTARCGCGCCGTCATAAGYTCCTGATCACCCAGATAATCAAGAAAASCAATCAAGCCTATACCAGACTGTCCTGTTTTCTCGAGGAAAGTCAAGCCCGCCTGAYCAGCGGCKGATTCYTGMGTGCGGCTATATTTAAGAAAAGTTCTTGTGCCAATTTGTTGCCCGCCAAGGATGAGCGCCATGCCAGCRTCACCTGACCCCGCAGCAATAGCCGCCGCGCCGAGAAGGGCGCCAAGCAGCGTCATAATCGTGGCACTTCGGATGCCATCGGAAAAACGCGACAAATGTCCCCCGGTGATATGACCAACTTCATGGGCAATGACACCAATGACCTGATTGGCATCCTTTGCCTGAATCAATAGCCCGGAATGAAGAAAAATATTCTGGCCGCCCGCGACAAAGGCATTCAGACTGTTGTCGTTGATCAAATAGGTGCGAACCGAATTACTATCAAGTTCGGCGGCTTTGAAAATCGGCTCTGACATATGCCGAATGGTTTGTTCAATTTCCGCATCACGTAATATGGACAGACCACCGCCTTTTTGGGCGTAACCGGTGTGAACTGATCCAAGGGTGAAAATCAAAAGGATACAAATGAATTGGCAGGAAAACTGCCAAATTCTGCGGCTTATAATTTGAGGCGAAAAAAGCATATGGACTTTCTTTATCATGGCATCACGTTAAATAGTGCAAATTCATTCGTCAATTATATTGTCATATTTTATTCTGACAATAACCATGTTCATATGGATACAGCATGAACAAGCATGATTTTACCATAGAAGATGATTTTGATAAAATTAAGGCTCGACAAAAGCCGAGCCTTAATTGGACAYAAATTATACTGAAACTATCCAGAAAGATGGAATTATCCGAATGTGCGTTGCCACCAACCAGATTTCTTAGGGCCGGCTTTTTCAGTTTCTTCTGCCTTTGGTGACGCAGGTTTTTCTTCTGTTTTTACAGCGGCGTCCTTGGGGGTTTCAGAGGCCGCTTTGGCAGGTTTTGTCGCATTTTCCGTACCAGTATTTTCAGCGGTCGGGCCGGATGCTTTTTTATTGCCAGCGGCATTTCTTCTGCTTCTTGCCTGCGKCGGGTAGGGCCGCCTTGCAGGTTTCTCTTCTGTTTTCTCGTTGTCGCTTGAACCAACGGGGGTATCTATGGCATCTGTTTTATTGTCTTCAGAAACTTTTTTCCCGCCGCGAGGGCGTCTGCGGCCTTTTGGTTTATCTTCGCCAGATGTTTTAGAACTTGTTTCRGAACTTGGTTCAGAGCTGTTTTCAGCATTGGCTTCAGAARCTGGCTCACTTGCGGCCTCAGTAGAAGAGGAGGCTGTATCCGCTTGATCTTTATGATTGCGTCGTGGTCTTCTTCTACGGCGGCGCGGCTTGGTTTCCTGATTTTCAGGCGATGTTGTCTCCGGCGCATTACCTGATCCTGAAACGGCGGAGCTATCTGGATTTTCCTGATTATCGACGGTATCAGTTTGCTGGCTTTCGGCCTTTTCTTTAWGTTTACGCGACTGGTCACGTTGCCGGTYGCTRCGGTTTTGTGCCGCACGGTTTTTACCTTGAACCCGCTGATTGGTCTCACGAGATTTATTCTGGTGGCCCGCGCCTGATTTTTCGAATTTCTTATTATCTGAATTGGGCGCGTCCAATTTATAAGCAGATTCAGTCAGGCTTGGATCAATGATAATTTCGATGGTAAAGTTATATTGCTCTTCCAGACTAACCAGTTTTTTCCGCTTGTTATTTAATAAATAGATTGCGGTTTTTTCCGGAAGATGAACAGAGACTTTATCATTTCGTGACTTGATCCCTTCATCTTCCAAAGCCCGTAGAATATGCAAGACTTGGGATTCCACAGACCGGATAACGCCGGCGCCCTCACAGTGGGGGCAAGCGGTTGTGCTGGATTCCAAAAYACCGGCGCGCAGACGTTGACGTGACATTTCCATTAAGCCAAACGAGCTTATTCTGCCAACCTGTATTCGGGCCCGATCAGACTTCAGGCATTCTTTCATTCTCTGTTCAACAGCCCGGTTGTTCCCTCTGTTTTCCATATCAATGAAATCAATGACGATCAATCCGGCCATATCCCGCAGGCGCAGCTGGCGGGCGATTTCCTCAGCAGCTTCGAGATTGGTCTTGCGGGCGGTTTCTTCAATGTTATGTTCTTTCGTCGCCTTGCCGGAATTTACATCAATGGACACTAAGGCTTCGGTTGGATTAATAACAATATAACCGCCGGACTTTAATTGCGCAGTTGGGGAATACATGGCGTCCAATTGGCTTTCCACCTGAAATTTATGGAGCAGCGGGATCGAGTCCGTATAATGTTTTATTTTACGGGCATGACTGGGCATAAGCAGACGCATAAAGGAACGGGCCGTTTTATATCCTTTTTCCCCCTCAACCAGAATTTCATCAACTTCGCGTGTGTAAAGGTCGCGGATGCTTCGCTTGATAAGGTCGCCTTCTTCATTGATCAAAACCGGCGCAACAGATTTAAGCGTGCGTTCCCGAATACCTTCCCAKGTWCGGATGAGGTAATCAAARTCYCGYTTRATTTCRGTCTTGGTTCGGCTTTGYCCYGCTGTTCTGATAATGCARGCTATGCCGCTCGGCATTTTAAGGTCGGTAAGGATTTTCTTCAGRGATTTGCGTTCACTTACGCTGGCAATCTTACGGCTAACGCCGCCGCCATGAAGCGTGTTTGGCATAAGAACGCAATAGCGTCCCGGCAGAGATAAATAAGTGGTCAGGGCCGCGCCCTTATTTCCGCGTTCTTCTTTAACAACCTGTATCAGAATGATTTGGTTCTTTTTAATGACTTCCTGAATTTTATATTTCCGGCGTAGGCCCTTGGCAATTTTTATGCGTATTTTTTCTTCTGCTTCTTCATCGTCGATAATATGAGTGTCCGTGATTTCTGCATCATCGTCTTCGTCATCGCTGTCATCATCTGAATCGTCATCAGAGGTTATCTTTTCTGATATGGTTTCAGGGGCCGCGACAGATTCTGCCTTGGTGATTGAACCAGAATCATTTTCTGCTTTATCTTTTGGCTCATCATTTGGTGCTGATTCAGTTTCTAATTCAGTTTCTAATTCAGGCGGGGCAACCTCATCGGAAGGCTCTTCTCTTGTAACATTATCTGAAACAGGTTCAGCTACTGTCTCTTCGCCGGAGTCTTTAGGTGCCGTGCTGGACTCTGATGTCTCTTCTTTAACATCATCCTTCTTAACAGAATTGCTTTTTGCTTTTCTTCGGGGTCTTCTTTTTGGTTTTTTTTCTACAATTTGCTCTTCTTCTTCATTGAGAAGCTTGGCATAGGCTGCCGTTTCTTCCGCGATCAACTCTTCGCGGTCGGAAACAGGGATTTGATAATAGTCTGGATGTATCTCGCTGAAAGCAAGGRAGCCGTGACGGTTCCCACCATAATCCACAAAAGCAGCCTGYAGAGAAGGCTCTACGCGGGTGATTTTTGCTAAATATACATTGCCTTTRATCTGTTTTTTTGCTGAAGATTCGTAATCAAATTCCTCAACACGGTTGCCATGAACGATTGCAACGCGAGTCTCTTCCTCGTGCGTTGCATCGATTAACATTTTTATTGTCATTTAAATTCTCTCCACAACCATATCCGCTCGAGCCAGATTTGCGTAAGGCAAATAACAGGCGTGCTGGTTTTAGGTTGTTATTTCTTATGGGGTTAAAAAAGGTGGCATTCACAGACTTCTTCACGGCAAACATCGTCCCAAGCAGATGAAGTATTTGTTTCATCCGCATGGCCTGACCAATAACCTTAATGCTGTTAATGCTGAAATTCATTTATCTTTTCGTCTTTGTTATATTGGATTTTTTTGGATCAGCTGATCTCAAATAATCCTGTAATTTACGGCCCATCTCGTTGTTATGACATGATATTAATATCATCAGATATTATGGTCATGTTACCAACGCAGTTAGAAATGTAATTCTCCCAGGCTCGCTTAAGTATGCTATTCAAATATTCATAATTAATTTCTATGCCATTAATATATTTGGACATTTGACTGCTTTAGTAACATAACCATACAATAGGCACTCTACAATAGCTAAAGTATTTATTTTTATAAATAATTAATGAGCTTTTCCTATTGTTCAGATATATTAACGGATAATCTTTAAACCAAGGTGATTTAGGTAGGTCGTAGAATTAATAGATATGAAGCAAATTATACGAAAAATAGTTAAATATTGTTTGGCGGKTTTTTTKGGYGGTGCTTTCCTGTCCGTTCCGGCAACGGATCTATTGGCAAACCCGCCGGAAGTATCCAGTATCCGTATTGGTCATACCAAAAGCAATACACGTTTTGTACTGGATATTAATAAGAAAATTAAATTCAATATATTCACGCTTGCCAACCCGAACCGGGTCGTTATAGATATTACTGAAGTCGAATGGAAAAGTGATTATGGTGGTGCCTCGGGCAGGGGATTGATTGATAAATATCGCTTTGGTTTGTTTAAGCCGGGAACATCTCGTATTGTTCTGGACGYTAAGGAACCTGTTAAAATTCACAAATCATTCATTATAAACCCTACTAAAAACAAGCCCTATCGTTTTGTCATAGATTTAAAGAAGGAAAGCAAGAAGAACTTTGAGGCCAGCGTTAAAAAACCGTCTTCCAGACCTGCGAAAAATCCTCGTCTGGCCGAACTGGATAGGGATTTAAAAACAGGTCGGACGAAAAAACTGATCGTTTTGGATCCGGGGCACGGCGGACATGACCCGGGTAATCTTGGCGGAAAAAATTATCGTGGCTTTCCAGAAAAAACTGTTGTTTTGAGTGCTTCCCGCGCCATAAAAAGAGAGCTTGAGAGAAGCGGGCGCTATGACGTCATTATGACCCGAAATCGGGATATTTTCCTTAAACACCGTGATCGCAGTGCGATTGCTCATAATAAGCAGGCAGATCTGTTTATTTCTGTTCATGCGGATTCTATCGCCAATCCAAAGGTGCGGGGCGCAACAGTTTATACGCTTTCGGAAAAAGCCTCTGATCATGAGGCAGCGGCTCTTGCGGCGCGGGAAAATAAATCAGATATTATCGCCGGCATGGATCTGGAAGAAGAAATACATATCGTGCAATCTATATTGATCGACCTTGTTATGCGCGAAACAATGAATTTATCCAGCAGTTTTGCCAATGAACTGGTTCCGCAGCTCGAAAGGGTTGTCCTCGTAAGAACGCGGCCCCACAGAACAGCAAACTTGCTGGTTCTTAAGGGGCTTGATGTGCCATCCATATTGCTGGAACTTGGCTATTTAACCAATATATATGATGCTAAAATCCTTATGCAAAAAGAAACACAGCAAGATATAGGCAGAGCTATTGTGAAAGCGGCGGATCGTTTTTTCAATAAGACATATGTGGCTAATTAACAACCTGGATTTCCCTTGGTCAAGTCATCATGTTGACATACTTAGGCCTTATGGATATGGAAACAATTTGATTTATTATKKWKTAWKWWTKMATYAYYATNACNWTTTTWMRRYKWAGAATATTAATTAATATATTGGGCGGCACTATCGTCGCTATTTTGCTGGGCGGCCTTTCCGGGATCATTGGGATTATTTACATTCTGAATCTTTATGGTAAAGATTTGCCCGATTACACGCAACTGGCGAATTATGAGCCGCCAATCGTAAGCCGTATCTATGCGGGAGACGGTAGCCTCTTATCAGAATTTGCCAAACAAAAAAGACTTTTCATTCCCATATCCGCCGTTCCGCCGCGCGTTATTCAAGCCTATCTTTCTGCGGAAGATAAAAATTTTTATAGTCATGGGGGGCTTGATTATCTCGGCCTGATGCGGGCAGTTGTTACCAATGTAAAAAATATGTTTACTGGCGGCGGCAAAGTCGGTGCTTCGACGATTACCCAGCAAGTGGCCAAAAATTTCCTTCTGTCTGGGGTGCAAACTTATGAGCGGAAAATTAAAGAGGCCATTCTTTCATACCGAATTGAAAAAGCTTTCAGTAAAGATCAGATTCTGGAATTATACCTGAATGAAAATTATCTGGGCTATGGCTCGTATGGTATTGCGGCGGCCGCGCTCAGCTATTTCAACAAATCAATCAATCAGCTGGAACTGGATGAAATAGCCTATCTGGCGGCTCTGCCCAAGGCACCAAATAATTATCATCCTGTCCGAAAATATGATCGTGCCGTGGGTCGCCGAAACTGGGTTCTGAAGCGAATGCATGATGAAGGTTTTATCACGGATGAAGAAAAGTTCCTCGCTCAGAGCAAACCGCTTATAACCATTAGCCGTGATAAAACGCGCACTTTTAAGGCAGAATATTTTACAGAAGAAGTGCGCCGTGAACTTAAGGCTATGTATGGGAATCAAGAGCTTTATGAGGGTGGTTTATTTGTCAAAACATCACTTTTACCGAAATATCAAATCATAGCTGAGCGCGAGCTGAAAAGAGGCCTGATTGCCTATGACAGACGCCATGGCTGGCGCGGGCCGATTGCACGCATAGTGATCGAAAATATGGAAAATATTTCTGAAAAGCTGGACAATTTAAAAGCTATTATCAAACGGGATATTCCGCTTGGTATCAAGGCATGGCAACTCGCTCTGGTCACAGAAGTGAGCCAGGAGAAGGCCATTATTCTCCTGCCTGAAGGTAGCAGGGGCCGAATAGACCTGGATGAAGTGAAATGGGCAAGAGCCTGGAAGAAAAAAGAATATTTAGGGCCAAGAGTTAATGACGTCACCGAAGTTCTTAATGCCGGTGATGTCATCGTGGTGGAAGAGATTTTTAAATCAAAGGCTGAAGCTGACCTAAAGATTGGCCCAGAGATTGGCCCAAAGACTGAGGTAGATAATGTTTCATTGCTTCAGGAAATTGAAGCAACCAGAACATATGGATTGAGGCAGATACCGGAAATAGACGGCGCGTTGGTGGCAATGGATCCCCATACGGGGCGCGTTTTGGCGATGGTCGGCGGTTTTGATTTTAAGCGCAGTGAATTTAACCGCGCAACTCAAGCCAAAAGGCAGCCGGGATCAGCTTTCAAACCCTTTGTCTATGTGGTTGCTCTTGAACATGGCTTCACGCCGTCAAGTCTGGTTCTTGATGCGCCGTTTGTCATTGAACAGGGCTATGGCCTTGGCAAGTGGAAGCCGCAAAATTCCAGTAATAAATTCTATGGGGCCAGTACATTGCGTTTGGGGATCGAGAAATCCCGCAATCTGATGACGGTACGGCTTGCGCAATATTTAAAAATGGACGGTATCGTTGAAATCGCGGAACGTATGCATATCATGAATGATATGCCTGCCGTATTGTCTATGGCGCTTGGGGCAGGTGAGTCTACTCTACTTAATATGACCAGCGCATACGGCATGATCGTTAATGGCGGCAAAGAAATTACCCCGACGTTTGTTGACAGGATACAAGATCGTTACGGCAAGACCATTTTTCGCCATGATCAGAGGGAATGTCAGGATTGCAGCCTTCAGGAATGGCGCCATCAAAAAGAACCGGAAATTCCCGATAACCGTAAGCAGATTTTAGACCCTGTGACCTCTTATCAAATGGTTTCCATGATGGAAGGCGTGGTACAAAGAGGAACGGGCATCAGGATAAGATCGCTCAGGACGCCACTCGCGGGCAAAACAGGCACRTCTAATGACAGTTTTGATACATGGTTCATTGGCTTTTCGCCAGACCTGGTTGTTGGCGTATTTGTTGGTTTTGACAAGCCTCGGTCATTGGGGAAAGGCGAAGAAGGCTCATCGGTCGCGGTTCCTATATTCAAGGACTTTATGGCCGCCGCGACCAAAGGTTCTGCGGTTATTCCGTTCCGAATTCCCGAGGGCGTTCGGCGCGTCAGGGTTAATCCTGTAACTGGCCAAATCGCCGCTGTTGGCGAGAAAGGCACAATCCTTGAGGCGTTCCGTCAGGGGTCTTTTCCAACAAAAAAAGGCGAAGTACTTGACGGATTTAATTCTCTGGTGCAAACAAAGACAAAGCTCCGGACGGGTACTGGCGGAATATATTAATTTTATTTGATTGCACAATATTATGAAAACCGAAATTCAAACCTCAATAGATAAAATCAAGCAGTCGCTCGAACTGCTGAGGAGGCATCTTTGACTGGGATGTTGCCMYWGACAGACTGGAMGAATTRACMGCYCTTTCCGAAGACCCKGAYCTYTGGWSCAANCCCGSSAAMNGCCCARAAAYTGATGCAGGAAAAGAAYMGCCTKGAGCARTCSRTMAATCTKTGYAAMKMCGTKGATCAGGAGYTWWSYGATAATATMGAACTKATYGARATGGGTGARATGGAGGGSGMTGARGACATCATTCAGGAGGCYGARRMYGCCATMSARGCSYTRACSGAAAARGMKKGGSAAKWRRAMTKNNNTCAAACSKTSMYYKMSGGCGASGYSSATSYSMRKSMWRSTTMKYTYKAWATTCATTCAGGGGCCGGGGGAACAGAAAGTCAGGACTGGGCCAATATGCTGCTCAGAATGTACAGCCGCTGGGCGAACGGCCGTGGCTACAAGGTTGAACTGATCGAACAGCATAACGGTGATGAGGCTGGCATTAAATCTGCGACCATTCGGGTCACCGGAGAAAATGCTWATGGTTGGTTAAAAACCGAAAGCGGCGTTCATCGTCTTGTGCGYATATCACCCTATGATTCCAATGCCCGCCGCCACACAAGTTTTGCAAGTGTTTGGGTTTTTCCGGTGATTGATGATAATTTTGAGGTAGATGTTGAGGATAAAGACCTGCGCATTGATACTTACCGCGCATCAGGGGCCGGAGGGCAGCATGTGAATACCACGGATAGTGCCGTTCGCATCACTCATATACCCACAAACATCGTTGTCCAATGCCAGAATGACCGTTCACAACATAAAAACCGCGCCACGGCCATGAATATGCTGAAAGCCCGGCTCTATGAGGCTGAATTACAGCGGCGCGAGGATGCGGCCAACGAAACCCATAACAGCAAATCAGATATCGGCTGGGGGCATCAGATTAGATCGTATGTATTGCAGCCTTATCAAATGGTCAAGGACATGCGCACAGGTGTTGAATCCGGCCAGCCTGACAAGGTTCTGGACGGGGATATTGATTTATTTCTTAATGCGGCTCTTGCGGCGCGGGTTCATGGCGGTTCAGATGCCGTCGAAGACCTGACTTAGGCCATTTCTTTTCTTAAGCCAATTTCTTTTCGGGGGCTTTGACTTCGGGAATATTGGCTTTCGCAGTTTTTTCTTGAGCCGCATTATCTTTATGGGTCAAGTTTCCTTCGATGAAGGCACCGGCTTCAACGCTTAACGTTTCATGGAACAGGTCACCTTTGACTTTCGCCGTTTTTTCAAGCCGAATGTTGCGGCCTTTGATCTGCCCGGTGACTGCACCTTTCACAATAACTTCTTCAGCGATTACAGTACCTTGGACGCAGCCATGTTCGCCGACCGTCAAGGAGGCTGAACGAACGTCACCTTCAATTGTGCCGTCAAGTTGTATTTCCCCAAGGGTTGTCACGTCGCCTTTTATGGAAACGTCAGAACCAATGATCGATGGGGCGGAATTTGCGGGGCGTGTTGTTTTATTCATTGTGTTAACTATCATACTCTTGTCGTTGGATTTTGAGAACATTATCTGCTGCCTTGAATATTTTCATGGGATTAATGGGTTTGCCATTAAACCAAATTTCATAATGCAGGTGAGGGCTTGTACTGCGGCCTGTTGACCCCATTAAACCAATTTCTTGCTCTAACGTTACCTGCTCACCTTTTTTGACTTTTATCTTGGAAAGATGGCCATATCGTGACCGAAAACCATTCCCGTGATCTATTTCGATGAATTTACCATATGCCCCGTTCACGCCGGCCTTGAGCACGGTGCCGTTGGCCGAAGCGTAGATCGGCGTATCCCACCAGCCTGCCATGTCTATGCCCTGATGCCTGGCCCATTTTTTCTTAAAAGGGTCTTTACGAATACCAAAAGAACTTGAGATGTAATATTTTTTGGCGGGTTTGCCGATGGGAATATGCCGCACGGCACTTTCAAGGTCTATCAATCGATTATAATGAGAGTAGAGCTTGGCGAAAGGTTCAGAGTTGGAAAAGTCAATATCAAAATTCTCGGAATAAAGAATGAAGGGGCCGCCCATGGCCATGGACATAGACGGCCTGTTTTCGGCCAACTGTATTAGCTTTTTGCTTTTAATACCTGATTTGTTAAGGGTGTATTCGACATAATCAATTTTTGAAGAGATATGGGCGATCATTTTTTCAGCAAGCTTCTGCTGTTGTTGCTCAATGCGGGAAATATTGAAATGTAAGTTCGCGAGCTGCTGCTGTTGCTTTGAATGAATATCCGTATCATCTTCACTATAACTGATATTCAGAGGCAAAAATTTGCTTTTTTGCTCAGTATCATTTGAACCACCCAAAGCCTTATCGACATTGGTGCTTTGTTCTTTTGGCAAAATGTTTTCGGAAAGAGATTTATCCTCATCCATTAGCTGTTGCAGGTAAATTTGGCGCTGTTCAAGGGCAATTGTGGATTTTTGAATGTTGTTTTTCAGTTTGCTGAATTGATCATTGGCATCGGCGTAATTCTTTTCCGCTGTGGCAAGCTCCCTATCCTTATGGGCCAGAATATTTGCGCGCTGCATATAACTATATGATGTTAAAACAGACCACAATAGAACAGAAACAAACCCCAGAGATATAAAAATTTGAGTTCTATGGGAGATGGAAATAAAACGCACAACACCATTCGTCCTGAAATACAACTGTCTTTCAGGGAAAAGACGTGTGCTTAGTCCATTCAATTTCTTGGTTAAACTGGTAATTATTTACGTCCTCTTGATCAACCGGAACTCACGTATATTCTATACTTCATCTTTTATAAGGCGCATTTGATACCAAACTGTAAATAAAAGCAATAATTTTCATTATTGAGAACCAATTTTCTTTAAGCATTTTACCAAATTCAATTGATAATCCTGCATATTGAGAAAGTTTGTTGTTTAAGGCTTAATGATGTAAACTCTGGGAAATGAAATAATTGGCACTTGAGGCTTCAAAATGACGAAAAGAAAAAATCATTCATTTTATATATTATTTATATTTCTATTGTCTTTTTTCCAAATTGATACGGCATATTCCAAATTTATTGAGGCGCGCTTCATCGGCAATGAAGCTTTTCGAATTACGGATGGAAATTTTATTCTAATGACGGATTTTCCCTATGAATCAGGTGTTTATGGGTATATGGAATATAATTTCAATTTTGCAGGTGCCACAAAAAATATACTCGCCCTTATTACTCACAGGCATTTGGATCATTTCGCGCCGTTATTATTCACAGAACAAAACTGGAAAATTATTGGCCCAAAAGAAGTCACCCAGCAATTGGAACAAAATAAAATCATAAAAATGGCCAAGACTATTACCTATGGGCCCATAAATGTTATCCCGAGAGAAACCACGCATGCGAACACGGAACATTATTCATATCTTGTGAAATGGCATGGGAAAAGCTTGTTTTTTACCGGTGATACGGAGGATCTGGAGGCGCTAAAGGAATTGCCGGTTCTTGATGCCCTTTTTATTACACCATGGTTTTACCGGAAGGCAAAAATGAATGATATGTTGCCGGAAGCTAAAAAAGTCATTATTTACCATCATCAGGATAATGATATCGTTCCGGATTGTAAGGGCTGCATTATCCCGTTGCAAGATGAGATAATTTCCATTCAATAACCAGACACCATTTAATTGATTAATCTGGAGAAAGACTCTCATGGATACGCGCGATTTTCCAGAAATGGATAAACACAAGATTACCTCTTATCAGGATATGTTCGAAGTAACACCCGAACTGATTGAGGAAATTTCTCACGCCCTGAGGGAGCATAATACAGAACAACTTGAATATCTTCTCAGGCCATTACATTCAGCGGATATAGCCAAGATTTACGAGCAGCTCGGCGCAGAAGACCGCACAGGGTTTACCTCTCATTTCGGCCCAGAGCTTGACCCGGAAGTCCTGACCGAACYSKAWGWYAMCRCRCKYRMYMARRKCAYSSGCKWARKGKWWGMYMWSGTYRWKAWMAWSRYGRWMRMSCAKWWKGRMMGKSNTGATSCKKKYNGACGKCMWMGRSGAYRKYRACGRAGAAGACCGTAGCCGAATTATTGCCGCCATGCCGGATGAAGAGAGGCTTGCTGTTGAAGAGGGGTTGTCTTACCCTGAAGACAGTGCGGGCCGCATGGTCCAAAGAAATATCATCGCGGTTCCCGGCGCGTGGACCGTAGGGCAGGTCATAGAATTTTTGAGAACGGAAGAAGAATTGCCCTCGGAATTCTATGAAATTTTCATTGTTGATCCGCTCCATCATCCCGTTGGTATGGTTTCATTAAATAAACTTATTCGAACAGATAGTAACGTGCCGGTTAGTGAAATTATGAACACTGACCCTAAGATAATATCTGCGGACAAAGACCAGGAAGAGGTCGCGCATATGTTCCGTCAATATGACCTGACATCTATGGGGGTTGCGGATGAAAGTGGCCGTCTGATTGGCATGATCACGGTTGATGACGTGGTGGACGTTATTGACGAGGAAGCCGAAGAAGATATCCTGCGCATGGCGGGCGTCAGGGAAACCGATATTACAGAATCTATCTTTGATGCTTCAAAAAACCGTATTGTCTGGCTTTTGGTAAATCTTGGAACCGCTATTCTTGCCTCTATGGTTATTGCCATGTTTGACGGCACCATTGAACAGATGGTCGCGCTGGCTGTATTGATGCCAATCGTGGCAAGTATGGGCGGCAATGCCGGCACGCAGACAATGACGGTCACGGTTCGCTCGCTGGCCACAAAAGATTTGACCTCATCTAATATAAAACGGGTTGTTTTGAAGGAATTTTCCATTGCCACGTTAAATGGTGCGGTCATTGCCATTATCATTGGCGGGTTATCCTTTGTCTATTTTGACAATTCACTTCTTGGCTTCATCATTTCTGCGGCCATGATAATTAATATGGTGATGGCCGGCCTGGCGGGCATTTTAATTCCCGTGGGTTTAGACAGAATTAACATTGATCCGGCCTTGGCCAGCAGTATATTTGTAACGACCGTAACCGATGTGATTGGCTTTTTTGCCTTTCTGGGCCTCGCGTCAATCTTCTTAATCTAGGGGCCCCATGAGCGTTCATATTTTAAAACTTTGTGTTGGGATCGACAGTATTGAACATCTGATAGATGTCAGGAAGGGCAGGGAGCATCAGCTTCCAGATGGAACCCCTTACAACTATCATGTGACAAGATTTCGTCCAAAGCGGGCAGAAGAAATACTGGACGGCGGGTCCATTTATTGGATCATTAAAGGCTTTATTCAGTTGCGCCAGAAAATCATTGGATTAGAGAGCATTAAAATCGACGATGTGACAAAATGTAAAATCATCATGGATACAACGATTATTCACACGGAAAGCCAGCCGCGCCGGCCTCATCAGGGATGGCGTTATCTGGCAGAATCGGATGCCCCAAAAGATATTGCAAAGGGGACAGAAACAGGTGATATGCCTCTGGAATTATCCAGAGAACTCAGAAAAATGGGCTTGATATAATTTATTGGGGTTTTTGAATTGGCATATTGTCAATGAGCCGTACGCCGCCGACAACCGCCGCGATCAGAACACGGGAAGGTTCGGTTATGGTATCTGTGACCGGCTCCAGATTTTGGGATTTGCGAATTTCCAAATATTGTATTTCCTTCACCCCAGACTTAAGAAGATGTTCAATCCCCCTGTTAAGGCTTTCTTCGATTGGACGAATATTGCCTTCAATTTCATCGACTATCCGCTTTAAGGTTTTTGGAATTTCCAAAGCAATCTGACGCGCATCCGGGGTTAAATAAACATTTCGGGAGGATGTAGCCAAGCCGTCTTCATCCCGGATCAACTTGCCGMACATGACTTCTGTCGGGATGTCCAGATCATCGGCGAGCTGTTTTAAAACGGTATATTGCTGAAAATCCTTTTCACCGAACAGAGCTACATCAGGCAAACACTGCAACAAAAGTTTGGTAACCACCGTTGTCACGCCATCAAAATGCCCGGGGCGTTTGGAGGCACAAAGCCCCTCAGTGATCTTGGTTACTTTTACATTGGTTAAAAAGCCCTCAGGATAAATTTCTTTCGCGCTCGGGGCATAAAGCAGATCAGTATGGACTTCGGCTAATTTTTTAATGTCTGCGGTTTCTTGCCTTGGGTATTTATCAAAATCCTCATTTGGGCCAAATTGTTTTGGGTTAACAAAAATACTGACGACAACTTTATCCACATGTTTTTGAATTTCCTTGATTAAGGATAAATGCCCATGATGAAGGGCACCCATAGTTGGTACCATACCAACTCTTAATCCCTTCATGTGCCATTCTTTGATTTGGGTCCGAAGTTCTTTTTTTGCGCGAATAATTTTTACTGTGGACGCAATCATATTTATTTCCGTACTCTATTAATTATCTAATCGGGCATCTTTAAAATCACTTAACTTATTAACCCGAATGATACTTTTGATTTTTTCCACATATTCCTGCCCCTCTTGCGAATAGTTGATCAAGGTTTCCACCAAGGGCAGGACGTCAATTTCCTGATCGTCCCGAAAATATCGTCTTTCATGTCTTAAGGCTTTGTAGGCTCTGTGTGTGTTCAGATTTAACATGTAACTGTCAACGGCTTCTATGATATTTTTAAAGCATTTCATTCGGTGGGTTTTGCCCTCGTCACGTTGTTGCGGCACCATGCCACAACCCTTGCCCCATGTCCATTGCCCATATAAAGCATTCCCTTGCTGTGCGAACCGTGAGGTGCCCCAACCGCTTTCTTGAGCCGCTTGTGCCAGAGCCAGTTCGGGGGGAATAATATTCATTCTATTGAGTAATTCTTCAAAAATTTCCCCCATACGCGTGACGAAGTCCTGAACATCATCGACTTGAACTCTATATTGAACCAATTTTCGAGTTAGCCAATAATAATCAATTTCTGATATATCTGCGCCAAGGGTGATACTGAGAATCATTTTTTTAAGTTTTTTGCGATCTTGACTAATTGCTTCATTTACCTTCAAAATGGGTGGCAATAATGAGGATAGAAATAATTCTTTTTTCATCCGAACATCCTTCATTCGAACAAGTTCGCGCGGAATATTTGCAAAGTAAATTTCTGGAACTGCGCTATCCTTACGGCGAATTTTCTTCATATCAAAGCCATAAGAAGCAAGATATTTCAAAGCATGTTCACCGTCGTGAAGCTGAATATTTTTGACCATTAAAATCGGCGAAACCTGTTGGTTCGCTTTATAAACCTGCCAGTTTGCAAGTTGAATGGGGGCACCAAAGAAGAACACTATTGCAATGAAGATTAGAATAGTGTCTTTGAGGGGACTATGGTTTGATCGTTTGTACATTTCGGTCAATCATTAAAAACATTAAGTCAATAAAACGTCATTAGGCAATAAACATTATCTAGTAAGATGATATTAGGCAGTTTATACTGAGATGTTCGAAAAACACCAGAGATTAGATTTGAGACTTTCAGTATTTAAGATTTTAGGGGAGCCTATATGACAAGCCCARATAAAAACAATAAAGCCTATACCATCGTTGTTGGTAATGAGARAGGCGGCTCAGGAAAATCAACATCCGCTATTCATATTGTCGTTAGCCTTCTTGAACGAGATTATACTGTGGCAATCATTGACCTTGATGCCCGCCAGAAGTCTCTGGCACGATATGTGGAAAATCGCCAAGCCTATGCAGACCAGCATAATTTAAAACTGGTTATGCCGGACATACATGTGCTAAAGCGCACCGAAGGGGACAGCGTTCAGGAAATGGATCAACAGGATACGGTGAATTTTTCTTCCCTGCTTGACGAATTGAAACCAAAGTTTGACTATATACTTATAGACTGCCCGGGTAGTGACAGCTTTCTCTCCAGACTTGCCCATACGTCTGCGGACACATTGATTACGCCGGTAAATGACAGTTTTGTGGATATTGATCTATTGGCAAAAGTCAGTCCGGATACCTATAAAGTGGAAAAACTCAGCCTGTATAGTGAAATGGTTTGGGAAGCGCGTAAAATAAGGGCAATGAAGGATCGCGGCACGATCGACTGGATTGTTTTAAGGAACCGTACTTCTGCACTGGATGCTAAAAACAAGCGGCGGGTTCATGAGGTATTGACGGAACTTCAAAAACGGGTGGCTTTCAGATATGTCCCGGGCTTTGGTGAGCGCGTGATTTATCGAGAGTTATTTCCAAAAGGATTAACCCTCGTGGATTTTAGTAATAATAATAAGGAAAAAATGACCATGTCCCATGTGGCGGCGCGTCAGGAGATCAGGCGACTAATGGATGATTTGAAGCTTCCGGGTTGGAATACCCCTAAAATTAATGCGGCTGAGTAGGACATAGAAATGCATATTATATTGATTTTAGCTGGTTTTATATTTTTGCTTTACGTCATTGCGCGTTTTATGCAGAAATCAAATTCCCCAAGAACAAAGAAAATTATCCGGTATAGTTTTGCGGCAGTATTTGGACTTTTGGCATTTTTCTTTCTGATAATTGCAAAGCTCATGCCCATTGGCGGCATATTGGGGTTGTTGGCCTTTTCATCAGCGCAGGGCGGGCTATGGCGTTTTTTTGGCAGCGGTTCTGAGGCGAATGTCAATTCACACAATAATATAAGACGTAAAGGGAATGGCATTATGACCCGTGCGGAGGCTCTTGATGTTTTGGGTCTTTCTGGAAATCCCGACCCTGATACTATTAAAGATGCTCATCACAAAATGATGTTAAAGGTGCACCCGGATCAGGGCGGCTCAGATTATTTCGCCTCAAAACTTAATCAGGCCCGAGATACGCTTTTATAATATTCCATCTCATACATGAAGCTTTTGTTGCAGTGCACAATAATGATTGACAGTCATATCTTTTATCTGTAGAAACAACCCATGTATATTGCAGTGCACAATCAACAACGGGAATTTATAAAGGATAATATTATGACAAAAGCGAAAACATCAAAAAAGCCGGCAACTGAAACAACATTTAAAGCCGCAGCTGAAACCGTTAAGGAAACGGTTGAAAAGACTGTAAAAGAAGCAACAGTCAATCTTGATAATGTTGCTGAATTCAGCAAAGCGAATTACGAGGCGCTTGTAGCTTCAAGTAATGCCGCCGTTAAGGTTGCCCAAAAGACAAATGCAGATTTCATTGAGAATTCTAAAAATGTCATCGAAAAGAATGTGGCTGATGTAAAAACATTATTTTCTGCAAAAACGCCGGCTGAGTTCTTTGAGCTACAGGCGAGCATGTTTAAAGCACGCTATGATGAATTTGTTGTTGAATCAGCGCGCGCAAATGAAAATCTATCAAATACAGCCGGTGAAGTGACTGAGCCTTTAAAGGCGCGCTATGAAGAAGTTGCTGTAAAATATAAATTTCCGGTTGCGCGTTAATTTAACGTTTTAACCAAAGTTTTTAAGACAAGGGCTCGATATATTTCGGGCCCTTTTTTTTGGTCACCTGATTTAATAAAATTGAGAATGATTGAATAGTCATTCCAACTGGAAATTTATTTAACCTTACATTAGGATTGAAATGTTAAGGTTAGAGCAGAAAATAAGTATGGTGAATTCTTATTTATACCTTTAAATCTGCTTTGAACTATCTATTTATAGACTAATGGCTATAGAATGAATGGATTTTAAAACTAAATGGCAGAACAATGAGTGAAGACCAAAAGGACGATCAAGCGGGTAATAAGATCGGTGTTTTAACGAAGACACAGCCCAAAACGAAGAAACCGTCCATGTATAAAGTTCTCATGTTGAACGACGATTATACGCCAATGGATTTTGTTGTGCATATTCTTTTGAAGTATTTTCAAAAATCAGAAGATGAAGCCGTGCAGATAATGTTAAATGTCCATCAAACAGGCGTCGGAATATGCGGCGTTTATAGTTTTGAAATTGCTGAAACAAAGGTTATGCAGGTAATTGACGATGCAAAGCGCAACGAACATCCCCTTCAGTGTACTTTGGAAAAGGAWTAATCACTTATGCCAACATTCTCTCCAAATCTTGAACATACCCTGCACCGCGCAATCGGTGAGGCGACCTTGCGAAAACATGAATTTGCCACTTTSGAGCATTTGCTCATCGGATTACTGGATGACAAGGATGCTGTGGCCGTTTTTCGGGCTTGTGATGTTAATATTCGTAAGCTTCGGGCAGAAATAAAATCGTACCTTGACCTTGAACTTGATAATATAAAAACAGATCAAAGCGCAGAAGCAACGCCAACATCCAGTTTTCAGCGCGTTATTCAAAGAGCAATCTTGCATGTGCAAAGCTCAGGCCGCGAGGAAGTCAGCGGCGCAAATGTTCTTATTGCTATTTTTTCAGAACGGGAAAGCCATGCGGTATATTTCCTGCAACAATATAATATGACAAGGTTGGACGCAGTAAGCTATGTGTCTCACGGCCTGGCTAAATCGTCGGGAAAAATAGGTGAAGACGATAGTGTTTTTGGTGAAGATGATGAATTAGGCGGCGAAGAAAAACAAGAAACCGCCCTTGAGAAATACTGTGTTGACCTTAATCAGAAAGCAAGAGATGGTAAAATTGACCGGCTTATCGGACGAGAGCATGAGGTGGAGCGTACTATTCAGATTTTATGCCGCAGGTCAAAGAATAATCCCCTCTATGTTGGTGACCCAGGCGTTGGAAAAACAGCGATAGCAGAGGGCTTGGCCCTGCATATTGTCGATAAAAAAGTGCCCGAAGTTTTATTGAATGCCACCATTTTTTGTCTGGATATGGGAACGCTTCTTGCGGGGACACGCTACCGAGGTGATTTTGAAGAACGGCTCAAGGCCGTTATGTCCGAAGTAGAGGCGTATGAAGGGGCCATTCTTTTCATTGATGAAATTCACACCATCATTGGGGCAGGGGCCACCAGCGGCGGCGCGATGGATGCGTCAAATATGTTGAAGCCCGCTTTGTCATCCGGGGCTATTCGCTGTATTGGTTCCACAACCTATAAAGAATTCAGGTCTCATTTTGAAAAAGACCGCGCRTTGSYCAGAMGKTTYCARAAAATWGAYRTWRWWGAACCGACGATTCCTGAAACCAAAGAAMWYYTAWARRGCTTGAAAAAATATTTTGAGGYGCATCATAGTGTCATCTATAGTGATGATGTTATCGACGCCGCCGTGGATCTTTCATCACGCCATATTACGGACCGCAAACAGCCGGATAAATCTATTGATGTCATAGATGAGGTTGGGGCATCCCAAATGCTGCTTGCGAAGAATAAACGTAAAAAAGAAATTACTGTCGAAGATGTTGAGATCGTGGTTTCTAAAATTGCGCGCATTCCCGCAAAATCTGTTTCCAAAGATGACACCGCCGTATTGGCAAGCCTTGATAAAGACCTGAAACGGGTGATCTACGGGCAAGACGCAGCTATCGAAGTGCTGACCGATGCAATCCGGTTGTCTCGGGCGGGCTTGCGGCAAGATAACAAGCCTATTGGCAGTTATTTATTCTGCGGCCCGACAGGGGTCGGAAAAACTGAGGTGACCAAACAGATGGCGAGCCTGCTGGGGCTTGAATTACATAGATTTGATATGTCAGAATATATGGAAAGACATTCTGTTTCCCGCCTGATAGGCGCGCCGCCGGGCTATGTTGGCTATGACCAAGGTGGTTTGTTAACGGATGCCGTGGAYCAATCACCGCACTGCGTTATTTTGCTGGATGAAAT
>NVVM01000023.1 GCA_002402225.1 Alphaproteobacteria bacterium | reverse complement strand
TTTGACATTGTCGCAATTGGCTATATATTTTGACGGGCGTTTAGATGAAGTACTGGACATCTGAATGTTTAACCTGACACAGAATCTTGAACGCCCTCTCGCGTTCTTCATACCATGCTCCGGGTTCTCAATTTGGAAAAGTCTCTTAATTTCTATAGCAATCATCTGGGCATGAAATTACTCAGAAAACATGATTACCCAGAGGGCCGCTTCACGCTGGCYTTTTTGGGTTWTGGCGATGAAAGCAATGACACTGTTATTGAGCTCACTCATAATTGGGACAGAATTGAGCCATATGAAATGGGGGAAGCTTTCGGCCATATCGCCATAGGGGTGAGCGATATTTACGCGCTATGTGAAACATTAGAGAAAAACGGTGTTGATGTGCCCAGAAAACCAGGCCCCATGAAGCATGGTACGACTATTTTGGCTTTCGCGCGTGATCCAGATGGATATAYGWTTGAATTTATCGAGAGGTAAATGTCACTTAAAGATTTAAAAAGCCCGAAGAAATCATTCAGATGGTTCTTCGGGCTTTTTTGATGGTTATAAAACAGCCTTACCTGTTTTTAATATTAATAAAATCCCGCTGGGTGTCGCCGGTGAAAAGCTGGCGGGGGCGACCAATTTTCTGTGTGGGGTCTTCAACCATTTCGGACCATTGGGCCACCCAGCCCGTCGTTCTGGCCAAGGCAAATAATACCGTGAACATTCCCGTGGGGAAACCCATGGCTTTCAGAATAATGCCGGAATAGAAATCCACATTTGGATAGAGTTTCTTCTCCTTGAAATAATCATCTTCCAGCGCAATTCGCTCCAATTCACGGGCCACATCAAGCATAGGATCATTGACCCCAAGCTCGTCTAACACCTCTTTTGCCGCTTTGGCAAGGACTTGGGCGCGGGGATCAAAATTCTTATACACACGATGACCAAAGCCCATGAGACGGAAGGGGTCATTCTTATCTTTGGCTTTCGCAATATATTCCGGGATGCGGGCGACAGTGCCTATTTCCTCAAGCATATTAAGGCAGGCTTCATTTGCGCCGCCGTGGGCCGGCCCCCAAAGAGAGGCAATCCCCGCCGCAATACAGGCAAACGGATTAGCCCCGGATGAGCCCGCCAAACGAACCGTTGATGTGGAGGCATTCTGTTCATGATCCGCATGCAGAATAAAAATTTTATCCATGGCACTGGAGAGGATTGGGTTGACGTCATATTCTTCGCATTGCGGCACACCAAATGTCATATGTAGAAAATTCTCCGCATAGCCCATATCATTGCGGGGATAAACGAAAGGCTGTCCAATGGAATATTTATAAGCCATTGAGGCGATGGTCGGAATCTTGGCGATCAGGCGGTGTGAGGCTATTTTACGCTGCACAGGATCATKRMKMYSMRSRSKSKMWYGAKWWMWWGMSSMSRKWGCKCMRWSGMMRYCRWYSMTGATSKYCWKRRGMWSMSSRTCMMWKSSWWRGSCKYKAWMRWGWKMGYKCATCTGMTCRTGMACCATGGTGTGATAGGTGATGGTATTTACGAAATCATCTTTTTCTGTCGTGTCTGGCAGTTCACCATTGAGCAGTAAATAAGCAACTTCCATGAAATCACTTTTTTCGGCAAGTTGGTCAATGGGATAACCACGATAAAGCAGGATGCCTTTATCGCCGTCAATATAGGTAATACTGGATTCACAACTGGCCGTGGAGGTAAAGCCCGGATCATAGGTGAACATACCTGTTTCAGCATAAAGTTTACGAATATCAATAACATTTGGACCAACAGAGCCGGAATATATTGGCAATTCTAGGGTTTTTCCGCCTATGGTGAGCGTGGCCGTTTCATTTAACAATGTCTTATCAAATACGTTTTTTATCATGTACTTACATCCTTTCTAAAATATCGTTTCCGGAAGTATCAGGACTAAATTTTACCTGTGCAGTTCCCGTTAATTTATTATGAATGATGTAAGATATATTTCACTTACATCATGGGTTTTTAAGATTTAACGACCATTCATTAAATCAATTGCTACAATCTCTTATTCTGGCGAGACTTTCTTGTCGGCCTAACCAGACCAATATATCAAAAATTCCGGGGGAGACATTGCTTCCGGTCAAGGATGCTCTTAAGGGTTGGGCTATGGCCCCCAGCTTCAAATTCTGCGTTTCGGCATATGTCTTGATGCTGTCTTCCAGCGATTTGGCATCCCAGGACGGGCTTTTCTCAAGAATATCCGCTACGGACGATAATCGTTCCCGGGCCTCATCACTCAGTATTTTTTCGGCTTTTGGAATAAAGCTTAAAGGCCGGGCCGCGAACAGGAATAATATACTCTCTGCCAGATCATTGATATTTTTCGCCCGTGGCTTGAATTCATCCATGGCATCAATCAACAGGGCTGTCTCTTTTGCTTTCAGGGGCCGGCCCAGAGATTTTTCAATGAGCGGCTGGCAGGCCTCGACTAATGTTTCATTGCTTTCGATTTCGCGAATGTAATATCCGTTTAGATTTTCCAGTTTTGTAAAATCGAAGCGGGACGGCGACTTGCCGATGCCCTCCAGACCAAACCATTCGATGGCCTGTGCTTCTGAAATCATCTCGTCATCGCCGTGGGCCCAGCCCAGACGCAGCAGATAATTCTTCACAGCGCTCGGTAAATAGCCCATATCGCGGTAGGCATCAACGCCCAAGGCACCGTGCCTTTTGGACAGTTTGGCCCCATCCGGCCCGTGAATGAGCGGGATATGGGCATAAACGGGCAGATCCCAGCCAATGGCCTGAATAAGCTGGGCTTGACGCGCCGCATTGGTCAGATGGTCATCGCCGCGAATGACGTGGGTTACGCCCATATCATGGTCATCGACAACGACCGATAGCATATAGGTCGGGGATCCATCCGCGCGCAGCAATATCATATCATCCAATTGACTATTGGCTACAGTCACATCACCCTGCACTTTATCCTCAATGGTGGTTTGGCCTTCATTGGGGGATTTGAAGCGGATAACAGGTTTTATGTCTTGTGGGGCCTCTGATGGATCGCGGTCACGCCAGCGTCCATCATATCCCAAGGGGCGGCCTTCCGCGCGGGCTGTTTCGCGCATGGCTTTTAATTCTTCTGGCGAACAATAACAATGGTAGGCTGCACCTTTGGCTAATAGCTCATGAGCTATTTCAATATGGCGCTCTCGGCGGTCATATTGGCTGATAATGTCCCCGTCATGGGTAAGCCCCAGCCAGCTCATACCCTCATGAATAGCTTCTACGGCGCCGTCTGTTAAGCGTTTGCGGTCGGTATCTTCGATGCGCAAATGAAATTCGCCGCCATGATGTTTGGCAAACAGCCAGTTAAACAGCGCTGTTCGTGCGCCGCCGATATGTAAAAACCCCGTAGGAGAAGGGGCAAAGCGTGTAATAACCTTCTTCGTCATTTAAACTTATGTTCCAGCAGTTTTTATTGTGCGGACAGGCGCATAGGATATATGCATTTTGGGCCGCGTATGGGAATAATATTCTAGAGAAGGAYATTTAAATCCTTCGATCAAGTGGTTTCTAGCAAAATTCTACTAAAAATGGAAGCTTGTTATGCTAAAATGTTAAAAAATATGTTAAATTTTTTCTATATATCTTTGTATTTTCAAGGAAAAATGCAGGGATATTTCAGGGGGATGGGCCATAGAAAAGTTAAAAGAAGTTCTATTTGAAGAATATGACAGGCTATTGTTATGGAGCCCTGTTTTCTTTGCAATGGGTATCGGGGGATATTTTTCACTGCCCCGCGAGCCTGAGTTAATCTTTGGCGGCGGCATTTGTGTGATCTTGATTATATTACTTGTGATCTTACGGCGTTATTTTCTGATCCGGATGATGTTGATTATTTTATTGCTTGTTTCTGCGGGCTTTCTTACGGCTAATTTACGGGTTTGGTCACTTGCAACACCCGTACTGAAAAAAGATATTCCCCCGCGAACGGTGACGGGTACGGTCGTGGATGTACGCCACTATACGAGCGGCAAGCTACAGGTTGTGGTGGAAAACCCCATAATATTCCCCGAAATCACCGGTGATAACACGCCTTATAGGGTTCGCCTATCTGTGCCGAAATTCGATGACCTTCCCTATCCTGGCGACAAAATCACCTTGAAAGCCGGACTATTGTCGCCGCCTTTGCCCTCTATGCCCGGTGATTTTGATTATGCCCGTCAAATCTGGTTTCAGGGTATCGGAGCTTTGGGCTATGCCATCAGCAAACCTGAAATAATTGAGAGGGGCGCAGAAACCCTTAGTATCACAACCCGGCAAAGACTGGCCATAGCTGAAAAAATTCGGTCAACCATTCCGGGGGATGCGGGCGGGCTTGCGGCGGCCTTGATTACCGGAATGCGGTCGGGAATATCGCGCGCCGTTGCGGATGATATGCGCCATAGCGGCCTCGCCCATCTTTTGGCCATTTCCGGCCTTCATATGGGGTTGTTATGCGGCGTGGCCTTTTTCTTTTCGCGGTTTTTATTATCGCGATCGGAATATCTGACATTGCGGTTTCCCATTAAAAAATGGGCGGCCTTAATCGCCATTGGGGCGGGAATTGTCTATGTGTTTTTAAGCGGCGGGGCCATTCCAACCGTTCGGGCATTCATCATGGTCGTTATTTTATTCATGGGTATTCTCCTTGAACGCAAAGCCATATCCTTAAGGCTTGTGGCCATTGCGGCCATGGTTATTTTGATCCTGACGCCTGAGGCGCTTTTGTCCGTCAGTTTCCAAATGTCCTTTGCCGCCGTTGTGGCCTTGGTGGCGGTTTATGAAAAGCTGGCAGCAAGAAAGGCGGCCTTGCCCGTAAAGGATCAAAGGAAAAGCTGGGGGCAGCAGATAAGCTTTTATGTGGGGGCCATGTTGCTGACCACATTAATCGCAGAAGTGGCCATAGCGCCATTTGCCCTGTTTCACTTTAACAAACTGGTTCAATATGGCCTGATTGCTAATCTTTTAGCGATGCCGGTCATGGCATCATGGGTGATGCCTTGTATTGTGGCCTATTTGATTTTGGCACCAATTGGACTTGGGGCGCTGGCCTTATACCCCATGTCATATGGCCTTGAATTTATTATGTTTGTAGCCAAAACTGTATCTCACACGCCGGGGGCGATAAGCCTCGTTCCCAGTATGAATCTTGGGCCGCTTGTGGCCATGTCTCTGGGGGCATTATGGTTCGGTATCTGGCGCACAAGTTGGAAAAAATTTGGCATTCCTGTAATTCTGGTGGGTTTTACGGCGGCCTTTTTCACATCGCAGCCAGATATTCTAATCGATAACGGGGCGCGTATAATTGGCGTTCGGGATGCCGCGCAGGAAATCAGTTTGTCGAGCCACCGCGCAGGACGAAAGACCCGCGGGCGATGGGCGCAGCGATTTGGACAGGAAGAGGCCGAAAAATGGGATCAGAAGCCCGTTGATAATGCCGCTTACAATGAAGGAAACTGGATGTCCTGTGACAAGTTAAGCTGTCTCTATCAACCCAGCCACAAAAGCCAGGGCATGCTGATTTCACTGGTGAAGGATGAACTGGCTTTGGCTGAGGATTGCCTGAATGCACAGGTGATCATTAGCCTTGTCCCCGTTCATGTTAATTGTCCATCGGCCTATCTGGTCATTGATAAATGGGATTTTTATCACAAGGGCGGTCATGCCATCTGGCTGCCGGAAAATGACGGCGGCTGGATCACCATTAAAACCGTTTCAGGGTCGCGCGGCGACAGACCGTGGAGCAGGGGGCGATAAAGATATTAATATTGCCGCAATAATCCTATAAGCCGTCCTTGTATCCTGACGCGGTTTGCCGGATAGGTCTGGGTTTGAAAATCAGCATTGGAAGGCTCAAGCGTCACATCGGGACCYTTTTTATAGAGGGTCTTCAGGGTGGCTTCCTGCTCATCAATCAAGGCCACAACAATGGCGCCATTCTCGGCCGCGTCACATCTTTGAACCACAATGGTATCGCCGTCCAATATGCCAGCCTCTCTCATGGAATCGCCGTCAATTTCGAGGGCATAATGGCTGCCGCTGCCAATCATGGAAGCGGGCACTGGGATATTCTCAAATTGCTCAAGCGCCTCGATCGGGGTGCCGGCAGCTATGCGTCCGTGCAGGGGAATATCCACCGTGCCCGGGTTTTCTTCTGGCTTGGCCCCAAAATCAGGCGTGAATATATTTACAGAAACTGGCGGGCTGTTTTCTTCGTTATCGGGCAGGCGCAATATTTCCAATGCCCGCGCACGGTTGGGTAACCGGCGCAGAAACTGACGTTCCTCAAGCGCGCCAATCAGCCGGTGGATGCCGGACTTGGACTTTAAATTAAGCGCGTCTTTCATTTCATCAAAGGACGGGGCCACCCCATTTTCCTGAAGTCTTTCATGGATGAAAAGCAATAAATCCCGCTGTTTTTTGGTGAGCATATGATATTCTCCTGACAAAAAATCCCAATATGTTTCTTTTATGTTCTATTTATATTCTTTTGTCAAGGGGTTATTCTGCCGTAAAGTCACCGGACTTGCCGCCGGATTTATGGGTCAGGCGGATGTCAGAAATGCGCATATTCTTATCGGCGGCCTTGCACATGTCATAAATGGTCAGCGCGGCGACGGATACGGCGCTTAACGCCTCCATTTCGATGCCGGTGCGGCCATAAAGGTTTGCGCTGGCGAATATATCGACGCAGCTTTCTGCTTTATTACAGCTAAGCTCGACTTGTATATTATGCAGCGGCAGGGGGTGGCATAGTGGTATTAAATCCGCAGTTTTTTTGGCTGCCATAATTCCGGCGAGGCGGGCGACGGAAAAGACATCGCCTTTTTTTACGCCGCCGTCCTCGATGAGGGCGAGCGTTTCCGGGGCCATGAAAATCCGGCCTTTGGCCTCGGCGCGGCGGTGAGTCTCGGCCTTTAGGGACACATCGACCATACTTGCCTTGCCGCCGTCATCCAAATGGGTAAGTTTGGTCATGTCATTCTCCGATCATTATTCTTGTGGCTTCGGCGACATTTTCCTGCCGCATGAGGGCCTCGCCAATAAGAAAGCTGTTGATGCCCGTCCGGCCTTTAATATTCTTAAGGTCTGCGTGAGAAAACAGACCGCTTTCACTGACCAGCATCCGATCCTTGCCAACCATTGAGGACAGGCGAAAAGTAACCTCCAGCGAAAGCTCGAAGGTTTTTAAATTTCGGTTATTGATGCCGATGAGCGGACTTTTTAAGGCAAGCGCCCGTTCCATTTCTGTCTCGTCATGGGTTTCGATCAAGACATCAAGGCCATATTCAACGGCCACCTGTTCAAGTTCCCGGGCCAAGTCATCATCAAGCATGGCCATGATCAGCAATATGCAATCGGCCCCCATGGCCCTTGCCTCGATCACCTGATAAGGGTCGATCATGAAGTCCTTGCGCAATACGGGTAATTGGGTGGCCGCGCGGGCCGCGATCAGATAATCATCGCTGCCTTGAAAATAGGGCACATCGGTCAGGACGGACAAACAGCTGGCGCCGCCTTTTTCATAAGCTGTTGCCAGAACAGATGGATTAAAATCTTCGCGGATCAAGCCTTTGCTCGGGCTGGCTTTTTTTATTTCTGCGATGAGTCCGAATTGATTATTTTCCTTGGCGCGGCGCAGATTATTATAAAACCCACGGGGCGCGCTAGCCGCTTTCGCCCGCGTCATCAAACTGCTTAAGGATGTTTTTTCTTTACAGGCGGCTATATGGCGGCGTTTATCCAGGGCGATCTTTGCAAGAATATCACTCATTCGACATTTTAATCCATTGCTTGAGCTTGTCCAATGCCGCGCCGCTGTCAATGGCATCTGCCGCGATCTGCGCGCCTTCTTTGAGGTTTTTGGCTTTGCCGGCAACCAATAGAGCGGCGGCGCAATTCAGCAAAGTGATATCGCGGTAGGCATTTTTATGGCCTTGCAAAACCTGCTTCAGGGCTTTGGCATTTTGCGAGGAATCGCCGCCGCGAATTTCGGACAACGGGGCCGTTTTAAGGCCGGCATCTTCCGGCGTTATTTCGAATGATGTGACTTTTCCGTTCTTATATTCAGAAACATAAGACGGGCCGGAAAGGCTTAATTCATCAAGGCCATCGGCCCCATGGACAACCCAGACCCATTCTGAGCCAAGCTTGCCCAACACTTCGGCAAGCGGGGCGGTCCATTTTTTATCGAATACGCCGATCACCTGATATTTTGCCCCCGCCGGATTGGACAGGGGGCCAAGCAAATTAAAAATAGTCCTTGTGCCAAGCGATGTGCGCGCGGGCCCCACATGACGCATGGCGCTGTGATGACGGGTGGCCATCATAAAACCAATACCAATTTCGGCAAGGCTGCGTTCAACAATTTCCATCGGGGCATCAATATTAATGCCCAGAACTTCCAAAACATCTGCCGAGCCGGATTTGGACGATATGGCCCGATTGCCGTGTTTGGCGACACTGACGCCCGAGGCGGCAAGTACGATGGCGGCGGCCGTTGATATATTATAGGTATGGGCACCGTCACCGCCGGTGCCGCAGGTATCCACGGCATTATCCGGCGCGGTAATAAAATGGGCCTTGGCGCGCATGGCCTCGGCCGCGCCGGTAATCTCGTCGATGGTTTCCCCGCGCAGGCGCAGCCCCATAAGAAAGGCCCCGATTTGCGCGCCTGTGGCATCGCCGCTCATCATATAATTAAAGGCGCTGCGGGCCTCTTGCCGGGTTAAAGTTTCGCCAGACGCAATCTTATTGATCAATGTTTTAAAATCCGGGCTCATGTTTTTGAGTCCTTATTCTCATTAAATTTTCTGGCCAGATCGACAAAATTCTTTAACAAGGCATGGCCATTTTCAGATTCGATGCTTTCCGGATGAAATTGCACGCCGTGAACGGGGTGCGACTTATGAGACAGGCCCATAATCAAGCCATCATCTGTTGTTGCGGTGATCTCAAGACAGTCTGGCAGGCTGACCTGTTCCACAATTAAAGAATGATAGCGTGTGGCGCGAAACGGGCTGTTCAAATCTTTAAAAACGGCCCCGCCTTCATGATGGATGTCGCTGACCTTGCCATGCATAAGATAAGGCGCGCGGATCACTTTTCCGCCGTAAATCTGTCCGATGGCCTGATGGCCGAGGCAGACACCAAAAATTGGCAGGCTGCCATCTGCCTGTTTAATCAGATCAAGGCAGATGCCCGCTTCATTGGGTGTGCAGGGGCCGGGGGAGAGGATAACGCCTTCGATATTTCCTGCCGCATATTTGGCTAAAATATCGTGGACCTCAATGGCGTCATTGCGAAAGACCTGCACGTCTGCCCCAATTTCCCCCATATAATGATAGAGATTATAGGTAAAACTGTCGTAATTATCGATCAAATAAAACATGCGGTCTCTTAAATGTTTTTCAGGCGAATGCGCTTCTAAACTTTTGGATCAGATTTAAAGATATCTTCATCGAACTCGCCTTCGGATTTTGCCACGGCGGTTGCCACGGCCAGATCACCGGTCACATTGACCACGGTGCGCATCATGTCAAGAGGACGGTCAAAGGGCAGAAGGAAACCAACCACAAGCGCCGTTTGCTCTGCGCTGACGCCGATCACGCCGAGGACAGCGGCAAGCAGAAAGAGGCTTGCGCTCGGGACAGCGGCGGTGCCAATGGAGACCAGCGTCGTGGTAAGCGCGATCAAGCCATAATCGACAAGGCTCAGGTCAATCCCCAAAGACTGGGCAGTGAAAATTGCCACAACACCCACGTAAATTCCGGTGCCGTCCATATTGATGGTCGCGCCAAGGGGGATGACGCTTGAGGCAACAGGGGTCTTGATCCCTAGATTCTCCTCTGCAACGGCCATGGTAACGGGCATTGTTGCGCTGCTCGAAGAGGTGGAAAAGGCAATGAGTTGGGCATCAATGATGTCTTTGAAAAACCGCGTTGCCGGCAATTTCAGCATGAATTTTATGATGCCGCCGTGCGTGATTAAAATATGAAGGACAAAGCCGGCGATAAGCGTGAGGGCGAGCGGTATAACATCGGCCAGCGCAGAAATACCCTTTGCGCCAGTTGTTGCGGCAATCAGGGCAAAGACGCCAAAGGGGGCGACTTCCATAATCATATGAATGATTTTTAACATTACTTCTGTTGCGCTATCCATAAATTTGGCGACCGGCTGGCCTTTACTGCCCGCGAGCATAATGCCGGAACCAAAGATAATCGCAAAAAATATCACCGCCAGAATATCGCCATTTGCCAAGGCTGCTACGGGATTTTGGGGTATGATGCCCATCAATCTTTCCCCCAGCGGCATGACAGGGGCAAGAGCCTGCGCCGTGGCCCCCATCATATCAATACCTATGCCCGGCTGAATGGCGGTCGCAATAGCAAGGCCAATGACAATGGCGAAGGCGGTTGTGCCCACATAAAGCCCCATGGTTTTAATGCCAATGGAGCCCAGTTTTTTAGGATCGCCCATGGCCACAATGCCAGAGACCAATGTGACGAATACCAGCGGCACCACAATCATCCGGATCAGGCGAATAAAAATATCACCAATCCATTTAATATTCTCGGCACCTTCCCCCCAAATACTGCCAACAACAGCGCCTAAAACCAGTGCCCCTAAAATACGTTTCCAAAGAGGAATCTTAAACCAAAAATTACCCGTTTCTGATTTGCCATCAGCTTTATCCGTAGGTGTCATTACTTTTCCCTATATCTTTCCCTTAAACAAACTTGATAACTCTTATACATCATTTGAAGTTAAGCCAAAGGGGTAAAGTTATAAAATTTATGCTGTTTTTATTACAAAGAATATTGGATCCGGAGAGTGGATTCGAACCACTATCGATGGAGTCAGAGTCCATAGTTCTACCATTAAACTACTCCGGATCAGAGGCTGCAAGCCATAACAGGCCCTATATAGTCTTTTTTCAGAGCATATCCAGAAATATTTTTGATTTTTTTGGTTGGTACTTGAGGCCCAAGCATTATATAAAAATACACAGGATATAAAAAATCACTGAATATAAAAAACCATTGGCTCTCGGATCGCTGATGATATCGTATTTTTTAAACATAAATGGGCTGTAATGAACTCGGAAAATAACAATCAGGCTGGAAAAGCAAATGGTCGGCATTCAAAAACGCCATCTGTTCTGCCAGCGGGTTCTTCTGAGGTTAAAGCTAAGAAAAATCAAAAAAAGAAAAATCGGAAAAGACGGCCTGCCGCCCCGAATATATATGGGGCCATTGATCTTGGCACCAATAATTGCCGCTTGCTCGTGGCTCAGAAAACCTCAAGTGGCTTCAAGGTTCTTGATAGTTTTTCGCGGGTCGTTCGGCTTGGCGAAGGTCTTGGTAAAACAGGGGCCTTGTCCAAGGAAGCCATTGATCGAACCATAGAGGCCCTTGATATTTGCGTGAGTAAAATAAAGCGGCGCGGTGTCACCCATATGCGAAATGTGGCAACCCAGGCATGCCGGGAAGCCAGTAATTGTGACGCCTTTATCGAACGGGTTGAAAAAGAGGTTCGTATAAAGCTTCACATCATCGATCCTATGGAAGAGGCAAGGCTTGCGGTTTTAGGCTGCAAAGCATTATTAGAGAAAAAATATTCCAGAGCTATCGTTTTTGATATCGGCGGCGGCAGCACGGAATTGATCTGGGTAAAATTATGTCCGGATGGCTTGCCGGAAATTATTGACTGGACGTCAATTCCCTTTGGGGTCGTTAATCTATCTGAAAAATATGGGACCAATGACAGGATTTCCGATGGTAAATATATGGAAATGAAACAAAGTATTTTGGATTCTGTCGCCACATTCGTCGAAAAAAATGACATGCAGGTTCATACCGATCAAGGGCAGGTGCAGCTTTTGGGTACGTCTGGTACCATCACCACATTAACGGCCATGCATTTGGGACTTGAAACATATGATAGAAATCAGGTGGACGGTGCAAGGATAAGGTCACTTCATATTCGGGCGTTATGCCAAAAATTATCCGTATTAAATTATGATGAGCGATTGGCCCTGAAGGGCATTGGGGCCGACCGGGCCGATCTTGTGGTGGCGGGCTGCGCCATATTGGAAAGCATAATGGATTTATGGCCCATAGATGAAATTCGSGTCGCGGACAGGGGKATTCGGGAAGGTATGCTTCTGGATATGATGGAAAGCCATCGGCCCCTACAGAAGAATAGACAGAATGAAAAACAGCGCAGCAGAAATAAAAAGCGCCCCAGAAATAAAAAAAACCGTGAGRGTCAAAAACATGATGCCGAACTTAATAATAAGCCGCATGTAGATAATCACCGGCCCCATAAAAAAGAAGAGGCAGCCCAGTGATCAAACGTCCAAAATTATCCGGCACCGGCAAGGAAAGAAAAACCAACGCCAGTGGATTGACCAGAGGCGCAAAATTTCGGGTAAAAAATTCGCGAGGCCGAAAAATTTCTTCTGTCAGATGGCTGCAAAGACAGTTGAATGATCCCTATGTTGACGCCGCTCGCCTTGATGGTTATCGGGCGCGGTCGGCGTATAAATTATTGGAGCTTGATGAAAAATTTTCCTTCTTAAAAAAATCAAGAGTGATTGTTGATCTTGGGGCGGCCCCCGGCAGCTGGACGCAGGTGGCTTTAAAATTATGCGGCAGGAAAGCGCGTGTTGTGGGGATTGATTTGCTGGAGATTGCCCCGCTTGAAGGGGCGACATTCCTTGAAATGGACTTTGCCACAGACGAGGCCGAAGCAGCATTGCTTGATCTTTGCCGTGGCCCGGTTGATCTGGTGATGAGCGATATGGCGGCAGCAACCACAGGGCATCAGCAGACGGATCATATCCGCACGCTGGCTCTGGTCGAGATCGCCTTTGATTTTGCCAGAAAAACTCTGGGCGAAGGCGGGGTTTTTGTGACGAAGGTTTTCAGGGGCGGCGCAGATGCGGAAATGCTGGCGCAGATGCGGAAATGCTTTACGTCGGTGCGCCATTTTAAACCGCCGGCCAGCCGATCGGGATCTGCAGAGACTTATCTTGTGGCCAAAGGATTTAAAATCAGCTCCCGGCATTTGGAAAAAGAATCAAACTAAACGCTTTCTTTTTGACCTTTTTGTCAATAACTGCTATCTGCAACAAACTTTCCTGATGATGATGTATTTTTACGACAGCAGCGGGATATTTTTTTTTGCCCTGCCTTTAAAGGAGTCGAAATGAATATCCGTGAAGCCTTAACCTTTGATGATGTATTGCTGGTACCGCAGGAATCAAATGTACTGCCGGCCCAAGTTACGGTGAATACATATGTTACGCGGGAAATTCAGCTTAATATCCCCTTGATCTCAGCCGCCATGGACACGGTTACTGAATCCCCGATGGCCATTGCCATGGCGCAATTGGGGGGCATTGGTGTTATCCATAAAAATTTCACCATAGCCGAGCAAGCCCGTGAAGTCCGCAAGGTAAAGAAATTTGAATCAGGTATGGTGATTGATCCTCTGACAATTCATCCGGATCAGACGCTCTCTGATGCTTTGGCGTTGATGCTGGAGCAGAAAATATCCGGCATTCCCGTGGTTATGGAAAACAGCGGGAAACTGGTGGGCATCATTACCAACAGGGATGTGCGTTTTGCGACCAATATGCAGCAGCCTGTTAAAGAGTTGATGACAAGTGAAGGATTGGTGACCGTTAAGCCGGGCGTGACAATGGAAGAAGCAAAACTTCTTTTGCATAAGCACCGCATTGAGAAAATCATTGTTGTGGATGAGGCCTATAAATGTATTGGTCTGATCACGGTTAAGGATATTGAAAAAGCCCGTAGGCATCCAAATGCCAGCAAGGATATGGATGGCCGGCTTCGGSTCGGGGCGGCAACCGCTGTTGGCGACGATGGTTTTGACCGCGCAGAGGCCTTGATTAGTGCGGGCGTAGATATGCTCGTCGTGGATACGGCTCATGGCCATTCAAAGGGGGTTCTGCTTGCCATTGAAAAAATAAAAAAACAATATGGCAATGTCCAGATTGTCGGCGGAAATGTGGCAACGGCATCCGGAACTCGGGCCTTGATTGATGCGGGGGCCGATGCGGTAAAAATCGGCATTGGGCCGGGGTCGATCTGCACGACAAGGGTGATCGCGGGTGTTGGCGTGCCGCAATTAACCGCCATCATTGATGCGGTGGAGGTCGCGCATAAGGCCGGCGTGCCGCTTATCGCGGACGGGGGATTGAAAACTTCCGGCGATATTGCCAAGGCCATCGCGGGCGGTGCCAATGCGGTTATGGTTGGCTCGTTGTTGGCCGGAACAGCAGAAGCCCCGGGGGAGGTTTTTCTTTATAAGGGGCGATCCTATAAAGCCTACCGGGGGATGGGGTCGCTCGGGGCGATGGCTCGTGGGTCTGCGGATCGTTATTTTCAGGAGGAAATTACGGATATTCTGAAACTGGTGCCGGAAGGAATCGAAGGGCGGGTGCCTTTCAAAGGCGAGGTGGCCAGTATGATTCACCAGCTCGTTGGCGGGGTTCGGGCCTCTATGGGCTATACGGGAAGCGCCAATATTACAGAATTTCACAAGCGGGCCGAATTTGTTAAGATCTCCGCGTCAGGCCTTCGGGAAAGTCATGTTCATGATGTGGCGATCACACGGGAATCTCCCAATTATCCTTCTTCTTAAAGAGTAAAATTATGATTGAATCTGCCCGCATACAGGCGGCTATAGAAATTCTTGATCAGGTGAGGGACAGCCTGTCTGRAGACGGGCCATCTGCGGATGTTCTGATCCGGAAGTATTTTCGAACCCGCCGTTATGCCGGATCGAAAGATCGCCGCGCTGTGACAAATCTGGTTTATCTCGTGATTCGTGACTGGGGATTCCTGAGCGAGATAACAGACTGTCATATTCGAAAAATGGTCATGTTATCCCTCCGTTCTGAAAAAGATAGGGCATCTGAAATGGATTTGGCGCAAATTTTTACAGGCCAAAACCACGCGCCAGCGATCCTCAGCGAAGAAGAGCAGCAGTTCCTTGAAACTAAGCATGAAAGATTGCCGCACCARCGAYTGAATTATCCCTTATGGCTTGAAAGCCGGYTKCAGGAACGGTTTCCCGATGAYTTTGASGCCGAACTGGAAAGCCTGAATGGCCGCGCGCCGTTTGATTTGCGGGTTAATCTTGGCAAAGCGAGCGTAGATGAAGTGGAAGCGTTGCTTAAAGCCGAAGCCATCGAGTATCGCCTTGGAGAATGGGCAGAAACCGCGCTGATTTTATCGGGAAACCCCCGGATAGTTGAATGGAAAATTTATCAGGATGGTCTGGTTGAAATTCAGGATGAGGCCGCTCAATTGGCGACCCAGCTTGCCGACATCAAGCCGGGGCAACAAGTGATGGATATTTGCGCTGGGGCAGGCGGAAAAACACTGGCGGCTGCGGCCTATATGGATAATAAAGGTCAGATATTTGCCTTTGATAACAACGAACGCCGCCTGAAAGATTTAAAGCCCCGTGCCAAAAGGGCAAATGCCAGAATATTGCAGGGCCGTCATGTGGATACGGCTGGTGGCAAGCGCCAGAATATCTTGTCGGAACATAGCGCGCGTATGGATCGGGTGATCCTTGACGTCCCTTGCAGCGGCAGCGGCGTTTGGCGGCGAAATCCGGAACTGAAATGGCGGTTGACTGCGGAGAACCTTGATAAATATTGCCGGATACAGAAAAATTTATTGTCGGAGGGCTGGGGCTTTGTTAAGGCGGGCGGGCGCATGATCTATATGACCTGCTCTTTATTCCATGATGAAAATGAACAGCAGATAACTGATTTTTTAAATGCGCATGAGGGAGCAACGCTCATATCATACCGCAGCCTATACGGCGGCAGTCGCAAGGCCAGTCGCRACGATAGGGAATTAAAAACATTATCATCAATCCCGGAATGCCTGGCGCTATCGCCCAAGTCTCACGGGACAGATGGCTTCTTTGTGGCTATTTTGGAGAAAAAGGCATGACGGATAAAATTCTTATCATTGATTTTGGCTCTCAAGTAACCCAGCTTATCGCCCGGCGCGTACGGGAAAGCGGGGTTTATTCCGAGATTGTCCCCTTTAACAAAGCCGCCGAAATCATCGCAGACTTTAAGCCCGCGGGCATTATTCTTTCCGGCGGGCCAAGTTCGGTAACGGGCATAGAATCACCCCGCGCACCGGAAGATATTTTTAACATGGGCGTGCCAATATTGGGGATTTGTTACGGCGAGCAAGTCATGTGCGAGCAGCTTGGCGGTAAGGTGGGCATCTCCGAAGAAAAAGAATTTGGCCGCGCGTTCATTGATATTCAAGAAGATTGCAGCCTGTTTGAAGGGGTTTGGCCCAAGGGAACAAGTCATCAGGTCTGGATGAGCCACGGTGATAAAGTCATTGAATTGCCGGAAGGTTTTATCGTGACCGCCACCAGCGGCAATGCCCCCTATGCGGCCATCGCGAATGACGCCCGTAAATTTTATGCCGTACAATTCCATCCGGAAGTGGTTCACACACCGGACGGGGCGAAAATAATTGCCAATTTTGTTCATAAAGTGGTTGGCCTCAAAGGCGATTGGACCATGGCGTCCTTTAAGGATACGGCCATTGCCGCCATTCGCAAACAGGTGGGCAGTGGCCGCGTGATCTGCGGATTGTCCGGCGGCGTTGACTCTTCTGTTTTGGCGGTCTTGCTCCATGAAGCCATTGGGGATCAGCTGACCTGCGTTTTTGTTGATCATGGCCTGATGCGCCTGAATGAAGCCGAGCAGGTCGTGGATTTATTCCGTGATCATTATAATATCAATCTGATCCATAAGGATGTGGCGGATATGTTTCTGGGCAAGCTCAAGGGTGTGAGCGATCCTGAAAAGAAACGTAAAATCATTGGCGGCCTGTTCATTGATGTGTTCGATGAGGAGGCTAAGAATATTGGCGGGGCAGATTTTCTGGCCCAAGGCACACTCTATCCTGATGTGATTGAATCCGTATCCTTCACCGGCGGCCCAAGCGTCACCATCAAATCCCACCATAATGTGGSCGGGTTGCCTGCGCGTATGAAGATGGATCTTGTGGAGCCCCTGCGGGAATTATTCAAGGATGAAGTGCGTATTCTGGGCCGTGAACTTGGTCTGCCCGAAGCCTTCATTGGCCGCCACCCATTCCCCGGCCCCGGGCTTGCCATTCGTATTCCGGGCGATATCACGCCGGAAAAATGTGATATTCTGCGCAAAGCTGATGATATTTACTTGCAAGAGATCAGAAATGCCGGTCTGTATGATGTGATCTGGCAGGCTTTTGCGGTTCTTCTGCCGGTGCGCAGCGTGGGCGTCATGGGAGATGCCAGAACCTATGATTATGTTTGCGCGCTGCGGGCGGTGACATCAACCGACGGGATGACAGCGGATTATTATCCTTTCGATCATGAATTCTTAAGCCGGGTATCCACCCGCATTATCAACGAAGTTCGCGGCATTAACCGCATCGTCTATGACGTCACCTCAAAACCCCCCGGCACCATCGAATGGGAATAACCCAGGCCGCGCGTGGTAAGTCCCCATAATTTCCAGCACTCTTTTTAATGTTAAAGACTCAGGCACTGCCGGAATGAACCCAAAGTTCCCTTTGGACATATCATCTTTTTCAGTATATTATTTTTACAGATGGTTTTAATGGTAAACATTAAACTAAATAATTTACAAGTCGTAAATGGGTAGATATGCGTGATTTTGAAGTAATTCAAAAATTTGTTACYGATTCCTYMCGAGCTACATCCTCAGAAGAATTAATTTCTTATTTCGAGAGGACAATAGCTCATTTTGGATTTACTAATTTCTGTTGTCTGTCTTTA
Source organism: Alphaproteobacteria bacterium (assembly GCA_002402225.1). Lineage (GTDB taxonomy): Bacteria > Pseudomonadota > Alphaproteobacteria > Sphingomonadales > Emcibacteraceae > Paremcibacter. The sequence goes on along the minus strand of NVVM01000023.1, from coordinate 17,678 downwards.
ACAGATTTCAATAATCCAGATCCTAATTCCCTTGATATTGTGGAATTGCCCACAGAGTGGGTGGACCGTTATTTACGTAAAGAGTACTACCATGCAGATATCATTATGGAGAAAATGGCATCAACCCTAACGCCGGTTGAATGGTCTACTCTTAGTTCTCCAACAAAAAAACAAGCTCAAATACTAAACGAGGCGACTGATTTTGGCCTTGTGAATGGAATATCATTACCTATCTTCGTGCCGGGCATTTGTCCAACAACCTTTAGTATATCCGGAGCAGAAGAGGATATTGATACGAATTGTTTTCCAATACTTCATATGCTTGCAATGTATTTTCACGAGGCTATTTTAAGAATAAAGTCTATAAAAAGTACCACATCTTATGTGGGCCTTGAATTAACGGCCCGGGAAAAGGAATGCCTGCACTGGGTAGCGGCAGGTAAGAGCGATGGCGTAATTGGTGATATTCTTGATATCAGTAAAAATACAGTTCATTTCCATATTGAAAATGCAAAGCGCAAGTTTAACTTACCCACCAGAGTCCAGGCGGTTGTCATGGCTATTTACAGTGGAAAGATAATGCCGTAGTGATTTGATTTGGCATTAAGTTCCCCAGAATGGTTTATCACTTATCATTTGTTATCATACTTTTCACCTATCCAGGTAGGTGGGTTATTTTTCAAACATAATAATGCATCATTCCCTTACCACGAAACGGCAAGGGAGAGTAGAATGCACGCAACAATAGTAACAGATGAAAACAGGCATGATTTTTTCGATGATATAAAGCTTATGTTTCAACAAAGATATTCTGTCTTTGTTGAGCAAATGGCTTGGAATTTACCCATGGCCGATCATGACAAGAAAGTTGAGAAAGACCAGTTTGATACGCATCATGCAATATATTTATTGCTTAAAGATGATGACGATAACCTTATTGGAAGCCTGCGTTTTCTGCCAACAACACAGCCACATTTATTTTCAGAAATATTTTCTCACCTAATTGATGGGGATGTTTCCAGATCTGACGAAATCTGGGAATGTTCACGATTTTACACGGTTACCAGAACCGGTAAAGAAAGTGGGTTGCTCAGTCGTTCCGGGGCGGCATTGGGGGCTGCTATGGTAGAGGTTACTCTTTTGTATGGTATTAAGCAGATTGTCACTCTGGYAAATCATAAAGTGCTCCCGATGATATTAAACTCAGGGKCTTTGACAATGCCAATWGGYMTKCCYCAARTMGTTGRTAAYGAGATGGTATCKTCTATTKCYCTTCAAGTGACTCCTGTTGGATTACAAGTTTATCGCAAGCGAAGAAATATAACACATTCGATACTTCAAACAATTCCACAAAAAGAGAAGGTAGCCGTATGAATGACATGGATAATTCAAAAATGGGATTTTTATTTGCCCGTATGGGATATGCGCTTCTAGAYCTKYCCRGAAATGAMCGTGTACTTGTTGTCTCATTGATGGAGCAAGCAGCCGAACATTTAAGAGAGGATTATGTTGAAGCTGGAGAATTATCAAACCTTAAGGTTKGTGATTATCAAAAAAAGTTAGGMCAARATTATGACRATTGAAAAACATATTGAAACCAATATTGCACAATTAAAACAAAATGGRTTTGTKATTATTCCAAACTTAATTAAAGGAAAGATGCTCTCCGATCTTTGTGAAGAACTTGACCATCACTTTAATATTACTCCCAAATCGGAAGGAAATTTCTGGGGCTTAAAAACGAAAAGAATGGGTAGAATTTTTAGTAAATCACAACAAGCACAATATCTTGCAACCCATCCGCTTGTGCTTGGCATTATGAATAAAATTCTAGAGCCTTATTGTGAGCGAATCCAAATTAATTTGACACAAGCCATTCAGATTGGCCCTGGAGAAGTTGAACAGCCTTTACACAGAGACGATGAACTATTTCCGTTTCCAAAATCCAGTGCTGAATTTATGGTGAATGCCATGTGGGCACTTGATGATTTTACGGAAGATAATGGGGCTACGGTTGTTTGGCCAGGCAGCAATCGCAAGCCATCATTGAGGGAAATGCCTGCTGATGAAACGATCTGCGCCACAATGGAAAGCGGTTCAGTTCTTATTTGGTTAGGGTCAACCCAACATTCAGGCGGAGCCAATAACACCAGCAAATCGCGCGCAGGWCTTACAATAAGCTATTGCCTTGGGTGGCTACGGCAGGCAGAGAATCAATATCTTGCTTACCCCCCTCATATTGCCAAACATTTTTCAGAGCAGTTGCAAGATTTGATAGGTTACAAAGTTCATAGGCCTAATCTTGGTTGGTATGAAGGGCAGGAGCCTGATCTGTTATTCACGTCAACACCTGATGTTCTCCCGGCGCAGGATCTGTTTACACCTGAACTAGAGGCGTTATCCAGAGAGATATTACGGGCTAGAAAACAAAGTGAATTAGCAGTTAACTAAAAATTCAAAAAATATTGAAAGTGTTAATGATGACAATTGCACTGCATGATCAAAAAKWGGTAGTGTTCAAAATTCTGTGTCATTCCAGTAAACTGTATAAAAAAGGAATGACTTATTATGACCGAAACAGAATTTAATTTTAATGATGCCCTTAAATCCTTGCAGGCTGGCAAGCCTTTATCTGGTAAGGACGGTATTCTAACACCCTTGATAAAGCAACTGACGGAAGCAGCTCTGGCTGCTGAACTGGAAACTCATATTGCAAATGAAGAGACTTCCAATCGCAAGAATGGCAGCTCGACAAAGACCATAAAATCCACCTCTGGCAGCTTTGAACTGGCGACACCCCGTGACCGAACCGGTACATTTGAGCCACAGTTGATCAGGAAACATCAAACCCATCTTACCGATGAGATTGAGCGTAAAGTCCTGTCACTCTATGCCCTCGGCTCCAGCTACCGGGATATATCCGGTCATATCGGCGAATTGTATGGCATTGATATATCCAGTGCCACGATCAATGCCGTCACCGACAAGATTATCCCCCGGCTGAAGGAATGGCAACAGCGCCCTCTGGAAAGCCATTATCCGTTTGTCTGGCTGGATGCCATCCATTATAAGGTCAGGGAATCCGGCACATACAGAGGAAAAGCCGTCTACACGGTGCTGGGCCTCCGGCTGGATGGCACCAAGGAAATATTAGGCCTTTACCTATCAGAAAGTGAGGGGGCCAACTTCTGGCTTTCCATCCTGACGGATATCAGCAATCGCGGGGTCAAGGATATCCTGATCGCCAGTGTTGACGGCCTGAGCGGCTTTCCGGATGCCATTAACAGTATATTCCCTGATACAGAGGTTCAGCTCTGCATCATTCATCAGATCCGTAACAGTATGAAGTATGTGGCCTCCAAAAACCAGAAGGCCTTTATGGCGGATCTAAAGCCGGTTTATCGGGCTGTATCTAAAGAAGCCGCTGAGATTGCCCTTGATGAACTGGACGCCAAGTGGGGCAAGCAATACCCCATTGTGATCAGGTCCTGGCGCAATAAATGGCATAATCTGTCGGTTTACTTCAAATATCCCGAACCGATCCGCAAAGTGATTTACACCACCAATGCCGTGGAAGCCGTCCATCGCCAGTTTCGTAAACTGACCAAAACCAAGGGCGCGTTCCCCAATGAAAATAGCCTGATGAAGCTGTTGTTCGTCGGCATCCAGAATATGACAAAAAAATGGACAATGCCGATCCAGAACTGGAATTTGACATTGTCGCAATTGGCTATATATTTTGACGGGCGTTTAGATGAAGTACTGGACATCTGAATGTTTAACCTGACACAGAATCTTGAACGCCCTCAATATTTAAGGTCTACACCCCAATGCCTACTTGCTTGAGGTAGGACAAACCATCCCAATAATCACTGCGGACACTGACATGGTCGCCTGAAATCGTGATAATCATGACGCCGCGGATATCAACAGAATGCTGGTTGTTTTCTGTAGTCATCTGATAAGCAATAACTACTCGGTTACCATCAACGATGACATCCTCGGGAATATATTCAATATTGCGGAAACTAGAGAGAAACCCTTTAAGTTTTTCCCTGTAAAGATCGCGCCCACTAAAACACATGCCGAAAACGCCCATCTGATTGTTTTTGAAATCTTTTGTCACATGAGATGCTACAATATTCGGATCACCTGAGGAAAATGATTTCAGATAGTTTAAGGCGATGTCACGGGGTGTCATTGGTCCCCCATACTCTTTTTGCTTCTTCATAAACCCCCTGATCATGAGAAAATTCTACGGTATTACCGTCCGGGTCTTTAAGAAAACATATGTATCCAACAGGGCGCGGCATTTGTACTGGCCCGAGTGCCAGACATCCTTCTTTTTCCCCGTGCTCAGCAATTTCATCTACTGTGCTCCGCTCCATGACTTCAATGCCGATATGGGCGAAGGGGCCAAGTACGCCGTGATGAGCTGGAGCAAAAGGGTCTTTACCTTCGAAAAATTGGGCAAGAACCAATATGAATGGGGAATCAGCCTGAGTACGATCGCCTAACCATGCGCCATAGCCATTTTCATCTTCATTTTTAGACAATAATTCCATGTGGGTATGCTTTTCATACCATTCAATCGACGCGTCAATGTCTTTAACAATGAGTGCAAGGTGAGTCCATCTCTGCCGCGGAGGGTGAATTTGATAATGTGTTTTTGTCTCGGTCAAGCAACATTCTCCTGCTGGGTKTRAWAKRYTAMKMRKYTWRAYSWYKWMSMKKWYMTAWMMYRWWKMSAMRKMGYMAGCYAKWRMMMKWYCRWKMWWGAGWYMYATTATCCATCTTAATTTATCATTGTACTATAATTACGTTTCTTGGCTTGAACTATTGCGCATGGAAACTTGTTTTTTCCGTATGAAATCGTAATATTATATGGTCATTGAATTCAGTTTTTTGTTATCTTGCCTGTGTAACCAAGGCGCAGAGATATTTGGTGGGCCGCGTCCTGAATAGCCTGGATCTGTTCTGGCGCGGGTTCGGCTGCTATATGCTGAACTGATCCCACGATAGTAATTGTACCGGCGAGGATGCCAGATTTATCAAAAACCGGGGCGGCCAGTGCGTTAATACCAATCAGAGCCTCTTCCGGAGCAACCGCCCAGCCTTGCTGTTGTATTATGTCGATTTCCTCGAAGAGTTGAGTGATATCTGTTACCGTTTTTTTGGTCCATTGTGGCAAAGTGGTATTTTTGATCTTTTTCCTCAAGTTGATTGGACCATAAGCCAGGGCAATTTTTCCCTGAGCGGAGGAATGAAAATTAAATAATGTCCCGGGTCGTGAAGTGATTTCGATTTCTGAGCGGTTCCTTATAATGTCTAATATACGCACGCCATTTTCTTCTATCTGGCCAACGCTGACGGCCTGATTAACTTGATCCCGCAAGATCGGCATAATGATGCGGGCCTCGGTGAGAAAATCTATTTGTTCGGCGATGGCCTGACCCATATGGAATAATTTCATTGTCAGCTGGTATTTATCAGTTAATGGATCCTGCATGACATAACCTTGATCCACAAGTGTGCGCAGGTGTCGGTAAATGCGCGGCTTGGTTGCACTTGCTGCTCTAGCAAGAGCGCTTACCCCTACTGGCCCGTTGGCCTGCACCATGGTTTCTAGTAGGTTGAGCGTCGTTACGACGGATTGGATTGGTGCACTATCAGACATTTCAAATTCCGGTCAATCGACAATAGGTTAAATAAAAATAATAAAGTAAGCTTAAAGGTAACCACCCGTAAGGTAAATAGAAAGCTGCCCAAGGCTTGGATGTTGGTCGATTAGATCATTCAATGGAAATATCTGACTTGAATTCAGCACTCAATTCACAGGCAGCCCTAGTGAGTAATGCCTGGTCACTTGAGATAAAGTAAAGACTGATACCTTTTGCTCTATGTTTTTTAAGCTGTTCATTTGAGGGTAGAAATATTCCCAGAGTTTTGCCTGTTTTTCTACCAGTTGAACAAATTTTCTCCACAGCCTGATCAATGCGTGGATCGTTGAATGTTTCTGTGTCATAAGAAATTGATAGATCGGCACACCCAATAAAAAGGGCGTCCATGGCTGTAACAGAAGCGATCTCTTCAATATTATTCACGGCTTCGGCATCCTCCACCTGTCCAATAATAATTATTGCCTGATCACTTAATTTCCGGTAAGTATCGGGGGGAATAGAGCCATAGCCCGCAGCCYGRTNRGGAGGCGGCAAAGCCCCGGGTACCATTCCTGTAACGTGTAGCATCTACAGCGGCAGCGGCTTCTTTTGCTGACCTGATGTGAGGGACAATCACGCCGGCGGCGCCCAGATCAAGAACGCTCAATGTTAGACTTGAATTGGCATCCGGTACGCGTACAAGAGCCGGAATGCCGACTGCTTGTGAGGCTAAAAGGCACTGATCCAGACGGGCAATTCCAAAAGGGGCGTGTTCGGCATCGAATACAATAAAATCAAATTTAGCAGTGGCGATTAATTCGACCACTTGGGGTGAGGGTATTTTTATAAAAAGCCCCAATGTTGGTTTGCCACTGCGGATTTTTTCTTTCAAAGCTATCTGTCGGGTAAATCGCTGGATCATGGCGTTTTATTTATCCTCGAAGTCAGCCTGCTGATAGTCTACTAAATGGCGGTAATCTTCCCGGATTGGGCTGAAAATATCAAGGTTCATTACCGGTTCATCGCCAATAGGCTCACCATAGTGAACTACATTGGGGGGGATACGTATCACGCTACCGGGCCCGCCTTCGATAATTTCATCAGCGATGTGAAACCTGATTTTGCCCTGAACGATATAGGCGATCTGTTCAAAGGGGTGACTATGGGGATTGGTTTCCATGCCAGGCTCAAGCCAGTTCATCACCATGAGAACATTGTCACCCTGAAAGCCAGACCGTACGACTCCTTCGCGTACAATTTCTTTGGGTAAATCATCCCAGTTATAGACGCGTGTTTTTTGCACCATGTGGACATACCTTTTGATATCTAATAGCCAGTTATGTATCGACAAGCAAAACATTATTTATCTGTATGATACAGTAGCCTGTTATGGCTGTAGGGTCAATGCTGTTTAGCTTATGATGAGCGGGGGCAGCAGAAAACCGAAATTGAAAGCGGATATGAAGTTTCTGTTGGATATGATTTAATCGACATGGTTTTCGGTGCGACGGTATTCACGTGGAGAGACACCATAGGCATCCCGGAAAGAGCGGCTGAAATAGGCTGAACTATTAAACCCCCACCGAAAACAGATCTCGGTAATAGATATCTGGGAATATAGGGGGCTGACCAAGTCTGCGCGACAACGTTCAAGGCGTCGAGTGCGCACGTAATTACTGAACGTATTGTCTGCCAGAGTAAATATTTTTTGCAGGTAACGCAACGAGACACCATGTCTTTCTGCAACATGAGCGGATGTAAGGTCTGGATCACTGAGTAGTGTTTCAATAGTTTGACATATGCGGTGCAGGTTATCGGCTCTGATGTTGGCAGCACTGCCTATAGCTTGAATACCATTTTGGTCTGCAATACAGGTAAGCAAAAGTTCGGTTAGGGCAAGTTCTACTGGTCGGAGCTGGGTATCACTGATATCATCAATGGCATTTGCCAGTGACCGTAACATACCAGAGAGGACATGATTTATCCCTTGTTGCCCTGGCAGCTGGCCAATTTTCAGAGACAGCGGTGACATCAGCAGCGGATTGATGGCCAGACGTGGTACTTTTATAAAAATCTGACGAAAAGGGGTGGTAAAATTAAGAGTTGCCCCGATGCCAGTTGGCCCATAAATTACATCGCCCGGTGTTAATTTCAGGCTTATACCATCATTGACCAGCATGGCTTGCCCATCAAGCAGCATGGTGAGCCAGATGGCCTCCTCCTGTTCTGCGTAATGACCAGATATTTCTTGTGGGTCGGCATCAATAAGGGCAAATTCAATGCCCAGAGGTGAAGAAATACAGGACACGGCACCCCGAAATCGACCTGTGGATGCAATATGGCCGATGGGTAGATACAGTCGGCTCATGGCTCTGACCCATTCCGCTTTCTGGTCATTTTCTGGGAATGAATTTGTTGTAAATTGCCAAGCCTTCATAAAAACCCTTTTTGGAGAAGATATTATTTAGACTAAATCTGGAATTATCTTAATTATAATAATAGCCATTTGCAAATGATAGAGATAACTATAAATAAAGTGACTATATATGTCCAGATTGTTTCATGCAAAATCAATACAGGATTTTCAAGAAACAACTTCTCATTTCTTCTATGAAATTAACTTTGCAGTACGATGGTCATCATGCTCAGGGATTTATATTGGACGAAGTTAGGATCAAAGATCGCCTGGTCATCGTCATGGCGGGCTCCAAGGACATAGAACAGGGGCCAAAAATGGTCTAGCGTTGGCACCGACAGGGCAGCATCCTGACCAAGCGCATCAAGATCAAACAGTCTGTCAGGCTGGTTCTTGATCACGCAATCTTTGACCAGATTGTCAAACCGGGTTGCCCAGGCATGGGGCTTTGCTGTCTCGCTCCAATCCATTTGGTGCAGATTATGGACCACATTACCGGATCCAATAATTAGAATACCTTCGTCCCGTAACTGCCGTAGTTTCCGACCAATATTATAATGCCATTCGGATGATTTTCTCATATCCATGCTTAGTTGAATCACGGGGATATCAGCCTTGGGAAAGGCTTTGATCAACACAGCCCAAGTGGCATGATCCAGCCCCCATTCATGATCAAGTTTCACCTGTAGGGGATCAAGCAGGTTCTGAACACGTTGTGCAAGTGCCGGATCGCCCGGTGCCGGATATTCTTTCTCGAACAGGGCCGCAGGCAGGCTGCGGCCAAAGTCATGAATTGTACGAGGGGCGTTCATGGCCGTCACCTCTATGCCCTTAGTACACCAGTGGGCCGAAATACATAATATGGCCTTGGGCCGCGGCATACTACGGGCAATGCGAGTCCAAGTTTTGGTCGTAACATTATSTTCAAGAATATTAGTCGGGCTGCCATGACCGAAAAAAACAACGGGCATTCTTTTTTGATGTGTCATCTTACAGGTCAGTCTCATTGCAGCTCGCTGTAGTGTCGTCACAGCGGGTGATTGGGGCTTTGGTGCCGTCTAAACTGGCGCTGTTCTTCTCCCAGCAGTCCTGATAACGTGGGACCAGCCAGCTGTTGAGCTGTTGCTGGGCACCCTCTTGCCACGAATAGCGGCCACGTATAGCAAAACGGGACCTGAGGCCAATCTGAACCATTTCATCCACATGTTGATCCTGATCCATGATTTTCAGGGCGGTGGCCATATTGGCAGCGATGCAATCCTCAAAGGTCGGGTTGTCCATGGCCCCCGGAGCGACCAGAAGTTCGACGTCCATTTCATGGCTCTCGGGGCCATCGGCACGTACATTAAGGGCAAAAACCATGTCATTGGTCAGAACCAAAGACAGGGTTGGTGGAATATTGGCAAACAGCATTTGGTTGCGATCATCATCACTCAAATTCGGAAATATTGGCAACAGGGCTCTTTGGCTAGCGTTAAAGCTAGCATCTTTATGAAGCGTGCCATTGAGCCGGCAATAACCAGCAGTATCCTCAGGCATGTCAGGGAAGCTACAGAGTTCACTGGGGATGAAGTCATGGTAATGGCCGCCATGAAGACGGCTGGCATGATAGCCATCGTTGTTATTCTCGAACATTACTTTCCAATTCCAAGGGAATTTCATGGCTGGATCGGCGTCGGGACCAATGGCATTAGCCAAGTCATAGGGCTCGAGAATTTTGGCAACGGCTTCTAACCTTGGGGCCAGTGGTGGGGCTTGATCGTCAAAATTAATAAAGATAAAACCAAGCCAGATTTCGACCTTAAAGGTTGGCAACTGGACATCGGCCTTATCAAAATTGCAGGTTTTTTCCATGGCCGGGCCCTTAAGCAAGGCGCCATCTAAAGAATAATTCCAATGGTGATAAGGGCACATGAAAGAACGGGTATTACCACTGCCTTCTGCGACCAGCATCGCCCGGTGTTGGCAGACGGATGACATTGCATTGACATCACCTTTGCGGGTGCGAACGATAACGACTGGTTCGCCGATGATTGAGGTAGTGAAATAATCGCCTGCTTCAGGAATTTTTGACTCCCGGCCCACATACAGCCATTCATGATTAAAGATGGCTTCTTTTTCAAATTCGTAGAATTCCGTATTCGTATAGCATTCAGGAGGCAAGGTTTCGGCGTCCTCAATCGGCAAAACGGAACTGTCAAGGTCTTTGAAAAACTGATTATTTAACAGAGATGGTTTCATAGATATACCCTTTCTTTAAGTGAYTTGCACTACCTTATTATATTGTTAAATATGATAATAGGTCAGGTCTGAAGTACGGTCTTGCACAAGTGCGCACACAGACTTACCTACAGCGGGGCAGAACCGGGCAAAACAATACAGATAGACAAATCAATAGGCGCGCCAGTGCAAGACGTTTCAATCCCCTGACAATATATTTGACCTGCGTTAGAACAATGACTTTTATGTAAATACACGGGAGATATTATGAGTAATCAGATAGAGTTGGATATACGGGAATTAAAGCCGGGGTTTGGTGCAGAAGTGACCAATGTCGATATTGCGACAGCTGATGCGGAAACACGTGCAGAATTAGTTCAAACCTTTCAACTTCATGGTGCACTGCTACTACGGAACCAGAAATTGTCTCCTGATGAGCTGGTAGCTTATCTGAGTCTTTTTGGTGAGCCAGAGGGCCATACTTTGCAGGAATATACCCTGCCGGGCCATCCTGAAATTTATATTTTATCGAACCGCGAAGAGAACGGCAAGCCGATCGGGGCGCATAATGACGGTGTTGGCTGGCATACGGATTATTCCTACAAGAAAAAACCGGTTCAGAATACCATGTTGTATGCTGTTGAGGTTCCCCCTTCGGGTAGCGATACCATCATTGCCGATTGCTGTGCCGCCTATAATGCCCTGAGTGAGGAACGCAAAGAGCAGCTTGATGGCCTGATCTTGCATCACAGCTACAAGCATTTCATGGAAACCCGGGAATTTGGCCGGATGACCCTTAGTGAGAAGCTTCAGGCGGAGAACCCGGACGTTTTTCACCCTTTGATCCGCACTCACCCAGCCGATGGTCGCAAGGCGCTCTGGGTCAGCACCGGTACTGTCACCGAGGTGGTCGGCATGTCAAATCCCGAGGGCTTGAAGTTAATTGATGAGCTTGTTGAATTTGTGACTCAGGATCAATTTACCTATCAGCATAAATGGCAGGTCGGGGATGTGATTACCTGGGATAACCGCTGTACCTTGCATACAGGAACAGTATTTGATGACAAGAAACATTTTCGGTTGATGCACCGTCTATGGGCCAAAGGGGATGTTCCCTATTAAGTTTGTACTGAGTAGATTAAAAAAACCCGCTGGTGTTATTATCAGCGAGTTTTTTGTCAGAAAATAATAAATTTTACTCTTTATTCCCGGGTATAATTTTCCGGAACCTGCGGATTGTCTCCGCCTTTGGTCCATAAAATAATTTCATTGCCCCAAGGATCGCGGAACGCGTCATTAAAGCCGTTAAATTCTGCCCAGAAATGGTTGCGCCAGAGAATTTCAGAACCGAGTTTTACCGCTGTGTCAAGGATCCGATCCGCAGAATCATCATCACTCACCATAATCCAGATACGGGCTTTACGGCCTGTTTTATCAAGTTGACGTGGTTCAATGCCATCAGGGTTTGGATGGGGACGTGTATTCGCGGSATTAAAGATCCCCAGATGGAGATTGCCAACCTCACTTTGCGTAGAATCTGAATTRAGGAAATTTTGTCCAGGCACCATACGGTGATAAATGCCTGCTGGACGAGGATCATCTTCCCAGCCAAAAACTTCAGTATAGAATTTTCCCGCCGTCACCGGGTCATCTGAGGCAAGATCGACAAAAATTAATGTGTTTGGATATGTCATGGGTCTAGTCTCCTTTGTTGATTATCAAGTCTGCCGCCAATATGACAATATTCGGCGGTAGATTTCTTTAATGATTTTAAGTCGTGTGTTATATAGTCAAACAGCTTTTCCTGAACCGCCGCCGCCGGGGGTCATCATAAGAACTTCGTCATCGGAGGCCATCATCATTTTCCGAGCTTCATTGCTCGGGCGGCCATTGATATAAAAGGCGCCGGGGGCACCGGGTTCGCCGCCATCAAGCCCTTCAGCCTGAGTTTTCAAGCGGCTCGGTATGGCGTTAAGAGCCCATTCCGCTCCGGTGCGCATACGGAATCCGATTTTCTGGCCATCGCCACCATTATGAAGCCCTTTGCCGCCGGTATTGGGCAGGAGTTCTTTACAGGTGAATTCAATGGGAATTGACGCCTCAAGGACTTCGATCGGTACCGCAGAGACACCAGTGGGATAGCAGGTCGCCGACAGACCCTTTTTGGTGGCCCGTGCGCCCATGCCGCCGGAATAATTAAACATGGAACTGGTGAAAGGCTGACCCTGTTTATCCCGGCCCTGTACCTGAATTGTCCAGACAGCACCAGACCCTTCGGCCAGGGTCCGTTCCGGGATTATGCTGGCCAGAGCCTTCAAGATCGGGAAGGGTACATACATGCCAACCACATGACGGGCATTGACCGGAGAGGGATATTGCGCATTAATGATACATTCTTTGGGTGCGGTAATTTTAATGGGGGCAAGGCTGCCGGCATTATTGGCCAGATCAGGATTGAGCACACTACGGATTGCAAAGGTGCTATAAGCATGGGTATAGGCTGTCACCACATTAATGCCGAGGGAACTTGGACCCGAACTACCTGCAAAATCGATTAGAATTTCGCCTTTATCTGTATCAATTGTTACCGCTGTTTTGAGCGTAATGATCTCGCCACCGGGCACATCGAATTCAGACTGACCATGATAGGTTCCGGCGGGAAGTTCGCGGATCGCATCGCGGGTAGCTTTTTCTGAACGATCAATGATTTCGGCAGAAAGTTCATCAATATCGGTCAGGTTATAGCGGTCACACATGGCGTTCAGCCGTTCACCACCAATTTTACCACTGGAGGTTTGGGCACCAAGGTCGCCGAAAATAGCATCGGGTGTGCGCACGTTACGACGAATTATTTTGTGCAAAGTATCATTGGGCTGGTCCCGTTCATAAAATTTGAGAACAGGGATCCACAGGCCTTCTTCATGAATATCTCTGGCTCCCGCCCCGACACCATAGCCGCCAATATCAGTATGATGGATGGTCGAACCACAATAGCCAATTATTTTGTCGTTGCGGAATACCGGTGTCAGCAGGGTGATGTCGAAAAAATGCCCCGCAGACATCCAGGGGTCATTGGTGATCAGCACATCACCAGGGTAGATTTTTTCCGGCGTAATAATCTCAATCATCTGTTTGGCCGCCGCCGCCAGCGAGTTGATATGCCCGGGTGTGCCGGTGATGGCCTGGGCCACCATGCGGCCTTCGGAATCAAATAATGCTGTTGCCAGGTCGCCGGCTTCCCGGACGATAGGGCTGAAGGCGATGCGTTGCAGGTCTTTTGCCTGTTCGCTCACAATGCTGATTAAATTGCTCCACATAATTTCAAGTTGAATGCCATCCATTTTACTGATCTCCCTGATTTTGTTTCGTGGCAATTAGGCTGCCGTCTGTATGTACCTTCATAGTCCAGCCGGGCAGTATAAAGGCGGTTGTTTCGCGTTCTTCTATGATTACGGGGCCAATAATTTCTTGTTCTGAGGCCAAGGTGTGCCGGTCAAAAACCGGAACCTGGATGGCCTTGGTGTCAAGATAAACGCTGCGGCTTGATTTGGGCTCGGCGGGCGTGTCGGTGAGTTTTATAATCACCTCACGGCCAGTATTTCCGCCGCGTGCTGTGACCCGCCAGTTGACGATTTCCACATCCATATCATCAAGGCAAATACCATATAGGGCGGTATACTGCRTTTCAAAACGGTGGCGAAGATCAATCGGGTCGCGGGCATTGCACGGATTATCTTCAAGGACAACCGTCACCTCGGCCTGTTGACCGCAATAGCGCATGTCAGCGGTAAAATCATAGGCAACAGAATCCGCCGGCAGTCCGGCTTCCATCAGGGCGTCTTTACCTTCGTCGAGCATGGTATCAATGGTCACGCCGATAGAATCCCAGTTAAGGTCGCTTAGTCTGGATAAGCCGCCGCGAACCAGATCAAGTCGTGCAGGTGTGACCAGCGTACCGAAGGCGCTCAACACACTGGCCATCGGTGGATAAATTACTTGGGTGCTGTCAAGACGTTCGGCCACATAACAGGCATGGACAGGTCCCGCTCCACCAAAAGCCAGCAGGGGAAGTCCACGATAATTTATGCCGCGGTCCGTGGCATGGGCGCGGGCGGCAGCGGCCATTGATTCACCAACTACACTGAAAATACCCCAGGCCGTCTCCATCATGGAGACCTTAAGCTGGTCGGCAAGTTTCTGTATTACCTGCTGTGACTTGCCTATATCCAGTGGCATATCGCCGCCGAGAAAATTCAGCGGATCGAGGACGCCAAGGATGACATCGGCATCAGTGACACACGGGTTTTCACCGCCGCGTCCGTAACAGGCCGGACCGGGGTTGGAACCGGCACTGTCCGGGCCAACTTTTAACAATCCCAGATTATCAACCCGGGCGATGGAGCCACCGCCGGCACCTATCTCGATCATATCAATCGAGGGCACGGTAACAGGCATGCCACTGCCAGGTTTAAACAAATATTGCCGATCCACTTCAAAATCGCCGACGATTAGAGGCGTGCCATTCTGTATCAGGCAGGCCTTGGCGGTAGTGCCACCCATATCAAATGATATTAAATTATCGAAACCGTATTTACGGGCGATATCACCGGCCACCAATGCGCCGGCAGCTGGGCCGGATTCGATCATCCTGACCGGGAAGGTTCCGGCAATGCGCGCCCCTATTATACCGCCATTGGACAGCATAATCAGGGGTTCAGCCACGACACCCATTTCTTTCAGTTTTCCAATCAAAGCATTCAAATAAGGCCGGGTAATTGGTACCGCATAGGCATTGATTGCCGTCGTGCTGGCTCTGAGGTATTCGCGCATTTGCGGGGCTACTTCACAGGAAAGGGTAATATATATCTCGGGGGCTTCTTCATTGATGATTTGGCGAATTTGCTGCTCATGAGCAGGATTGCAATAACTGTTCAACAGGCAGACTGCAACCGAAACCATATTCATTGCTTTCATGTTTCGGGCAATTTCCCGGACGGCCCCTTCATCAATTTCGCAGCCAATCGTGCCATCCGCATAAATGCGTTCTTTAATGCCCCAGGTATTTTTATGGGTGATCAGGGGGTCTGGATATTCGATTTGCGGGTCAAACATGTCGTAGCGATGTTCGTCGCGGATATAAAGCACATCGCGAAACCCTTCAGTTGTAATCAGGCCCGTGAGCGCGCCTTTGCGCTCAATGAGTACATTGGTAACAATGGTTGTGGCATGAACAACAACATCATTCACATCTTTCAATTCAATATTTGCCCGGGCTAGCGCGAAGCCCGCTGCTCGAAAAAATCCCTCAAGTAAATCATGGTGAGTGGTCAGTGTCTTATCTGTCCAGCTTCTGCCATCGCTGCAGATGAGAACAGCATCAGTAAATGTGCCGCCAATATCAATTGCAAGTGCATATTTCATAATTGTGCCAATGCCTCCTTAAGGTTTATATCTAAAAATCAAGTATTGTTTCGTACAATGAAACATTATTAAGGCTAGCGATACGTTAACTTATTTGCTAACATAGGTCAACACAGCAATTACGGTTTAAGAATTTTTCAACGATGGAATTAGTTGTTCAGGCAGTGCAATATGTCAGATAAGAATAATCTAATTATTGAAATTTGAGGCCTTTGTAATAACTTAGAGAGGTATAAAATGAATATTTCTACTCATATGGTGCGTGCGGGTAATGCGTTTAAAGATCATCCGGCCATTGCAGTTGGAACCACTATTCTATCAAATTATGGTGAGTTAGCGCAGCGTGTATCCTGTCTGGCCACTGCATTGCGCGAAAATTTCAATTTAACGAATGGTGACCGTGTGGCATTGATTGCACATAATTGCCCAGAATATATAGAATTGTTATATGCTTGTTGGCACGCGGGACTCGTGGTTGTCCCGATTAACGCCAAGCTTCATCAAAGCGATTTTTCCTATATTTTAGAAAATAGTGGGACCAAATTATGTTTTGCCTCTCCTGACCTGACCGATAGTCTCAGCTCACTGAAGGGAGATGAGCTTAAAAATGTGATCGAGGTTTCGGGAGATGATTATACGAAAATGCTGGCGTGTAATCCAATGAGAATGGTTTCCCGCACACCAGAAGATATGGCGTGGTTGTTTTATACGAGCGGTACGACCGGGCAGCCCRAASRKKVHWBBHHKWRHBAVASRMMYYKHYNNKSSYMDWKDRDVMKYKKWWKKDHGHSSVTSTGRHTHAGGDMGCAHCGWBVCDWAYSTHYSTYCWKGMYKYRMCMAKKWKCCATGGTTCCGGCCTTTATGGGCTGGCCCATGTGATGCAGGCGAGTTGCCATATCATTCCGCAAAGCGGTGGTTTTGATGTAGCGGAAGTATATGCTCTTATTGAAAACTGGCCCGGCTTGACCTTTTTTGCTGCTCCGACCATGGTCAAAAGATTACTGAACCATTCTGGCGATACGGATACCAGGAACCTGAAAACCATTATCTATGGCGGTGGTCCAATGTATGTGGAAGATTGTCTGGCTGGATTGAAACGATTTGGGCCTAAGCTTGCTCAGCTCTATGGTCAGGGTGAAAGTCCGATGACAATCACTGCTCTTAGCAGTTATATGCACGCCGATAAGAATCATCCGCGATGGCGTGACCGGCTTGCTTCGGTTGGTATTGCACAAAGTGCTGTTGAAATTCGTATTGTCAACAGTAGGGGGACGTTGTTGCCCTCGGGTGAGGTCGGAGAAGTATTGGTGCGGGGGGACACGGTCATGAGCGGTTATTGGGGGAATCCAGAGGCCAGTGCGGAAGTGTTACGTGACGGCTGGCTCCATACGGGAGATTATGGCGTTCTTGATGAAGACGGCTTTTTGACCCTCAAAGATCGCTCCAAAGATGTGATCATATCCGGGGGAACCAATATCTATCCGCGAGAAGTGGAAGAAGTTATTATCATGCATCCTGATGTCAGGGAAGTTTCGGTAATTGGACGTACGGACCGTGAGTGGGGTGAAAGTGTCGTGGCTTTTGTGGTTCCACAGTCTGGGCTTGCCGTGGATATTGCTTCACTGGAAAAATTATGCCTTAAAAAAATGGCCCGGTTTAAACGGCCCAAATATTATCGATTTATTGAGAAACTACCAAAAAATAATTACGGAAAAGTTCTTAAAACAACCTTGCGGGAATTGGATCTGGCCGGTGGGGATATTGATCTCCACTAATCATTTAAGATGTCGGGCAAGCTTTCCCGGAGGGTTTTATATTCTTTGGTATAATTTCCGGTCAGGGCAAAGGCCAAGGTCTCGCCATCCGGTGATTTAAGCAGAGCTTTTACATTAGTTTTATCTGCTTCTATAACCCACTGACCTTGCGCATCTGTGGCGGGTGCCGCCACGACAACCGGACAG